>CALFYB010000144.1 GCA_937952995.1 uncultured Caulobacteraceae bacterium | reverse complement strand
CCCGTCCCAGCATTTAGGCCGTCAGGGTTGGTAAAGGTTGCAACCGCAATCTGAGAGAGTTGACGGATCGAACCATTATCAAAGACGGCGCTGACAAAGCCATTTTCATCGACCTCGATGCTGACCTGGTTACCAAAGGCCGTGCCGTTGGCGCTCTGGCTGATCAGCTGAGAGACGTTATCGGTTTGAGTGAACTTCTTGCTAAGGTCGAAGTTAATGGTTTGAGCGGCAACGCCGAGACCGGTGACAAAGCGGGAGCCTGTTGTGTCGGCGGATGCACCAATGGATAGGGTTTCCGCACCTGCAGCTCCGAATAGCGTCGTGTTGGCCATATCAAGGCTGCCGTCTGAATTGAATGTCACAACACCCGACGAGATGAGACCATCGGGGTTTGCAGTCGCATCGAAGTCTCCAGGGACGCCACGTAGCTCCGCATACCAAGTATTTGGCGTTGCGGATCGGAGGAACGCGATGGTGAGATTGCGCTGGCCACCCTTTGAGTCGGCCACCGAGATCTGGAGGTCGAAATCAGGTTGCACGCCTGTCGCTGGGTCGGCAGCATACATAGACATATTGTTGGTGGTAGCATCGTAAGCCGCCGCCCCGACGGGTGTCAGTGCGGCATCCTTCGCCGCTTGAGACAGAACTTGGCTGGATTTCAAGTTGGCGCTGATTTGAACCGTAGTCGTTGGGGAAGCTGTACCGGTCGCCGACGAAACGTTGATTGGACGCAATTTAGTAATATCGGTCGGATCGAAGTCGATCGCGCCGGTATTGTCGACGGGCCAACCGAGCAGATACTGACCGTTGCTGCCCTTGAGATAGCCAGCATTGTCCGTGCTGAAGTTGCCGACGCGCGTAAATTGGCGGGGGTCCGCTGCTACGGGGTCATTAGGTGTCTTAGCGACCATGAAGAAGCCGGTTCCGGCGATAGCAAGGTCGGTCGATGAGCTGGTCCGTTGCAGGTTGCCCTGCTGAGAGACGTACTGGCGGGTGGTGCCGTTCACACCGCCGCCGAAATAGATGCCTTTGCGCGCGCCGCTGCTGGCAATCATATTCGCGAACTCGGCCTCGCTCTTCTTAAAGGCTGGCGTGTTCACATTGGCAATATTGTCTGAGATCACCGCCAGCGAGGCGGCGTTGGTGGTCAGACCGGAGATCCCGGTGAGCATGGCGCTGTTAAGGCTCATAATCGTAATCCTTCGTACTGGGCGCGGAGATCAAGACCGCGTGGCCTCATGGCCGAGAAATGGGAATGGGCTAGGGTCTTGACGATCAAATTCCTGACGAAACACCGACAACGGCCGAGTAGGGCACTCTGCCGCTGGTAAGAGAGACCATGGTCTGGTCACCGACCTGTTCCGCACCGGTGGCCGTTCCTTGGACCATGGCGGTAACGGCGACGGCCTTGCCGTCGGCATCAGCGGCGTTAAAGGTCGCGGTATAGGGACCACCGTCGCCCAGCGTGCGACCGGCCAGGTCCTTGCCGTTCCAGCTGATGCTGTGCCGTCCGGCGCTGAGGTCTGAGAGCTTTTCGGTGTGCACGATGGCACCGGTAGCATTCTTGATGCTCACCGAGCCCGCAGTGGCATTGGCACCGAGTTCGTAGAGCCAGTCCGCCTTGCCGCCGACGATATTGTTGGCATTGCTGGCTGCGGTCACAGTCTTACCGATCAGCCCGACAGCGGTTCCCATGGCGTTTGAGCTTTGAGAGACCAACTTGGTCAGCAGTTCGTTGGACAGAAGCTGTTGCTCGACCCCGGTCATCTGGGTCAACTGCTGGGTCATGGAGTTCATGTCCGTCGGCGCAGTCGGGTCTTGGTTTTTCAGCTGTGTGGTCAGCAGCGTCAGGAAGGTCTGCGAATTTGCAGCCATCTTTTTTGTACTGGCCGCCACCTGCGCGTTAGCGGCAGCGGCGACAGAAGCGGCATCGGCGGTTGTGACGGCCATGGTTAGATCCTCACATCAACGCCGGTATTGGACCGGCGACTATAGGCAGAAGAGGCTTCTGCAACCCGTAGGGCGGCGGCATCCGCCAGATCATTTGTGTCTTGGAACAGGCGGTTTTGAGCCGTTCGGCGCGCGGTCTCTTGCCAATCTTGCTGGCTGGCCTGCTGCTGAGGCGCACCAAAGCCTTGGCCTTGCCCGTCGGTGAAGCTGATCCCATCGCGCGACAGACTAAAGCCCGACTGTTCTAGCGCCCGCTGCAGTTCGGCGGCGCGGCCCTTGAGCTCTGCGGCAGCCTGGGGATTGTCGAACTTCATCGCCGCGCTGACTTCGCCGCGGGCGTTGATGGTAATCTTCACATCGACCTTGCCGAGCCCTTCAGGGGTCAGGGAGATATCGAACTGAGCCGATTTGCCCTCGAACTTCCGGCTAATTTCTGCGGCAAGGTGTGGGGCGGTTGCGGGTGTCGAGAGGGTCGCGGTTGAGCCCTGCTGAAGGCTGGCCTGAGTGACCCGGCCTTCGAGCGGCAAGGGGGCACCGAAAATGTCCGTCGTCGCTTCGCTTTCACTTTGTGTTGTCGCGACCGGGACGGGTTCAGAAAAGTCAGAGGGAGCCTCTTCGAAGGCCCCACCCGTGTTGGCGCTACTCGTACCGGCAGTTGCCACGATCACATTGGCAGTGGGCGGGGTGGCAACGACTGGCGTCGACGTCGACGTATTAGATACTAACGGCGTTGCTATTGGCGTCTTGGTCGCCTGCGCGGCTTCACGCGACGCGGCTTGGGCGCTGATTGAGCCTTGCATGCCTACTGCGCTTGCGGCCTGAAGCGCCGATTTGGCGGCGGCGTCGGACTGGACCTGCGCTGTGACAGGCTGCAGGGGTGCAGATGGATCGTCTTGCGGCGGCACCGATACCCCGGTCACGCGAGCGCTTGGATCAGAAGCGGCATTCCCCATTGCTTGAACGATGGGGGCTTGAACGATGGAGGCCCGAGCGATGGAGGCCTGAGCGATCGAGGATGAAGAAGAACGATCGGCGGCGGCCACAATCGGCATAGGATCAGATGGGCCCGTAGGCGCGTTTTCGGCCAATGAACCCTGCGCGGCATTTGCCAGCGCTTGAAGGATCGGGGCCTCTGGACGAGCAACAGGGGCTGCTTGAACCGGGATGGAACCAGGCGTGACCGCAGGGGCGATGTCTGCAGCTGGGCTTTGCAATGCCGCAATTTCGACTGGCAAAGGCGCGGGCGGAGTAACGACCGCCGTGCCACCGTCGGCGGCCTGTGAGGGAACCGCTATCGATGCAGGATCGCTGGGTTGGCGCTTGGCCTGCGCGTTCGACGCCTGTTCTGAACCGACTAGTCCGAGGCCAGATTTCCCATGAGCGGCCAACGGAGCGGCGCTCGGCGGAGGCGCTGCCCGAGTTGCCGATGCCAGATCGGCAAAATTTGCCGACTGCTCTGCCGGGCTCGCAGCGAGCGGGCCTGATTGAGCGCCGACGTCTTGGGGCGCAGGCTGTAGCGTCTGGGCAGCAAGTCCCTCTGAGAGGGCTGCGAGATCAGCGGACGGCTGCAAGGCGGTCAATGCCGCCGTGATGTCGATGGCATTGGTTGTCAGGCCTTGCTGCGAAGGAGCCTGAGGAACGGGCTGTGCCGCGGGGGGCTGGACCTGAACCATCATCATCTGGGCCAGGGCCTGATCAAAGGCGCTTAGCTTTTCCGAAGGGTCGGTCGAATTGTCCTCTGACGCTACGGCTTCAGGGTCGACAGTCTCAAGGCTAGACGATGATGCCGCCTTGCCGTCTGCGTTTGCCAACTTGATAGGCGCAGCCGATCCCGCCTTAGGTGTCGGCAGGACGATAGGCAGGATCTGGGCGTAATCAGTTTGCATGATTCAAGCGGGCAATTCATTCGAAGGGAGCCGCGCCTACTGCACGTGAGGATTCGAAACTTGATAAGCAACCCTCGGGCCAGTTTTGAAATTTTCCATAAAATATTGATTTAAATGATAAAAATATTCCCCCGACCGTTGTTTGTTTGTCGAGAGATCGGAAGAGCAC
>CALFYB010000143.1 GCA_937952995.1 uncultured Caulobacteraceae bacterium | reverse complement strand
CCTCGCCGTCAGAGACCACATCCATAGCCTGCGCCACCGCATCCAAATTATACAGCGGCTCGCCCATGCCCATAAAGACGATGTTGGATAGCTGACGGCCCTCAGCCGGGGACGGCCATTCGCCCAGATCGTCCCGCGCCACCTGCACCTGAGCCACGATCTCGGCGGCGGTCAGGTTGCGCACCAAGGGCTGGGTGCCGGTGTGACAGAAGGTGCAGTTGAGGGTGCAGCCGACCTGGCTGGAAACACACAGGGCGCCAGCTCGGCCCACGCCCGGAATAAACACCGCCTCGGCCTCAACGCCCGGCGCAAATTTGAGCAGCCACTTGCGGGTGCCGTCGCGGCTGACCTGCCGCTCGGTGACCTCTGGACGGGCGACCACAAAGCGGTCGGCCAGCACGGCGCGCACATCCTTGCCCACATCAGTCATGCGGTCGAAATCGGTGACGCCGAAATGGTTGATCCAACGCCAGATCTGCGCCGTGCGCATCTTGGCCTTGTCAGGCGCACAGGCCTCCCCGGCGATCAAAGCGGCCTTGATCCCCTCACGCGTTAGGCCCGCAAGGTTGATCGGGCCGGTTGGGGCCTGAGGCGTCACGGCCGAGGCTGACGCGCGCGAAAGATCTAACGTAACGCCCAAGAGGCCGTGTCCTGCAAGGTTAGGGATAAGGATCGATAAGGTCCTCATAACAGATATGGTCAGACTTCCAAAATAGGCAGCCGCTTGGCCGCATTTTTCGAAAGCCAATGATTGTACCGCAGCCGCGCTGGTGGTTAAACGACATCGGCTTCGTGCTGGACGGGCCAGAATGGATTTGCCCCTTGTCGGCCAACGAAACGCACCCTTCTGAGGACCGCACCCATTTTGCCGATCTGATGGACCGGGTGGGTACTCAGCAAGACCGCGCCGCCTTCGCCGCGCTCTATTCTCACTATGGCCCGAGAGTAAAAGGCTATCTGATCCGGCTTGGGCTTGGTCAGGCTCAGGCCGAAGATCTGGCCCAAGAGGTGATGGTCACAGTCTGGCGCAAGGCGGCCCTGTTTGATCGTCGCCAAGCCTCGGTCGCCACCTGGATTTTTCGGATAGCCCGCAACCGCCGCATTGACCTGTTTCGGCAAGATCAGCGCGCTGTGCTGGATGCGGATGATCCCGCGCTCTTACCATCAGCAGAGGCCGCCCCTGACGCTCATCTGGACACCGTAGAGCAAGAACATCAGATGCGGTTGGCCATGGCCGACCTTCCCCCCGAGCAGATGGATCTGATCCGCAAGGCCTTCTATGAAGGTCTCACCCATCGCCAGATTGCCGATGTCACCGGCATCGCGCTGGGCACCGTAAAGTCTCGGCTAAGGCTGGCCTTCAATCGTCTACGGTCACGGCTGGAGGATAGCGAGTGAGAGAAAATCGTCATCCGACCTTGAAGAACCCGACGTCAAGTTCATATGGATTTAGAACCCGCTCGATAATCATCTGGCCCAACTCACAGACCCTAGGCTTTATTTCGTGATCCCAACCCTGACCCCCCTCGCCGATATGGCCAAGGCCCAACCGGGCTTAAGGCTGTTGCTCGACACGGCGACGTTCATGCGGGATGAGGCTGTCTTTGCTGAAAATGACCTGTCCGCCACTGAGGCCGACGCCATCGGCGGGTCTATTTTCGAGCAGGAAATGGCCGTTGAGATGAGCCCTGAGGGATTTGATCGCGTCATGGCTCAGATTGCTAAGCTCGATCAGGCAGACCAGCGCGCGGCACGTGCGGCGAAGGCCGCCGGTCAGGGCCTCACCGAGATCCTCAATCTCCCCGCCCCGGTGCGCGATGCAGCCTTGAGCGCATTGGAACATAGCGGTTGGAAATTTGGTGGCCGCGGACTTAAGCGCCTAGCCCTTGCCGAGCCGACCGCTGACGGCGTCCATGTTGAACTTCTGCGGATTGTGCCGGGCTCCGGAAGCCCGCGCCACGACCATGATGGCGACGAAGTAACCTTGGTCCTTTGCGGTGCCTATCATGACGGCCATCAGCGCTATGGGGCCGGAGACATTGCTATTGCCCACAGGGGCCTTGTGCACCAGCCCATCGCCGAACCAGGCGAGGTCTGCTTTGCGCTCGCAGTCAGTGTCGGCGATCCGCGCTTTTCAGGTGCCGTAGGCCTAGTCCAACGCGCCTTGCGTCTGCATTAGTCAAAAATCTGCTCTCCTAAGCTCTTCTCGATCACAAGCTCTCCTTTGGACGCTTGCGCTTGTCGGTGGTTGCGCTAGCGTCGCGGCAACATCGAACAGGCGTTTAAACGGGAGGTAACAACGATGAAGGCTGTGCTGAGCAAGAGTGTCGGCGGTCCAGAAACTCTGGTGCTGGAAGAGGTCGCGGACCCGGTCGCAAAGGCCGGTCAGGTTCTGCTGGCGGTCAAGGCCTGCGGCGTCAACTATCCCGACGTTCTGATCATCGAGGACAAGTATCAGTTCAAGCCCGCCCGCCCCTTCTCGCCCGGCGGTGAAGTGTCCGGCGTGGTTGAAGCGGTTGGCGAGGGCGTCACGGGGCTCAAGGTCGGTGACCGGGTCATCGCCTCGACCGGCAATGGCGGCATGGCTGAAAAGATCGCGCTCGATGCGGCCCGCTGCATCCCTATGCCTGCCAGCATGCCATTTGATGAGGCAGCCGCCTTCATCATGACCTATGGCACCTCGCACTATGGCCTCAAGCAGCGCGCCACTATCAAGCCAGGCGAGAGCCTGCTGGTGCTCGGTGCTGCAGGCGGCGTCGGTCTAGCAGCGGTCGAGCTTGGCAAGGCCATGGGGGCCAAGGTCATTGCGGCGGCCTCGTCACAAGAAAAGGTCGATCTGGCGATTTCGCGCGGTGCAGACAGCGGTGTGGTCTATCCGACCGGCCCGTTCGATAAGGACGGCAAGAAGGCTCTGGCCAACCTCTTCAAAGAAGCCTGCGGCCCCAACGGCGTCGATGTCATCTATGACGCGGTCGGCGGCGACTATGCCGAGGCCAGCCTGCGCTCGATGGCTTGGGAAGGCCGCTTCTTGGTCATCGGCTTCCCCGCCGGTATCCCCGCCATCCCGCTGAACCTGACCCTGCTCAAGAGCTGTCAGATCGTCGGCGTGTTCTGGGGCGCCTTCGTGGCCCGCGAGCCCAAGCTGCACCAAGAAAATGTCGCTGAGCTGATGCAGCTCTATGTCGACGGCAAGATCCGCCCGCACGTGTCCGAAACCTTCAGCCTCGCCGAGTCCGGCAAGGCCATCACCCATCTGGCCAGCCGCAAGGCCATGGGCAAGGTCGTGGTGACGATGGACTGAACTTGAGAGGGTGGGGGTTTAAGAAAACAAGGCCCTCACTTAGGCCCTCTCCCACAGGGAGGGGGCCTATCTGCTCTCTCTTAGCCCCCTACCCCGGCTGCGCCGGTACTTCCCCCAGAGGGGGAAGATTTGAGGGGCTAAGATCTTCCCCCTCTGGGGGAAGTGGCGCGAAGCGACGAAGGGGGTCTTAAGCCTCGAACCCATCCGGCAAACCCACCATGTGGAAGCCGGCATCGACATGGACGATTTCGCCAGTGGTCGAGCGGCCAAGATCGGACAGCAGCCAGAGGGCAGCGCCCGCGACGCCTTCCATTGAAGTATCTTCCTTCAGGGCACTAAAGGCGCGGCCTTGAGACAGCATGCCCCGCCCACCTGAAATACCAGCCAGCGACAGGGTGCGCATGGCCCCGGCCGAGATGGCATTGACCCGGATGCCCTGAGGTCCCAGATCGCGGGCCACATAGCGGGTTGAGGCCTCAAGCGCGGCCTTGGCCACACCCATGACATTGTAGTTGGGGATCACCCGCTCTGCGCCCAGATAGGTCATGCAGATGATCGAGCCGCCATTGGGCATCAGCTTGGCGGCGCGGCGCGAACAATCGACAAAGCTGTAGGCTGAGATGTTCATCGCCCCGAGGAAGCCCTCGCGCGTGGTGTTCTCAACGAACGAGCCCTTGAGCTGTTCCTTGTCGGCAAAGGCGATGGAGTGGACGAGGAAATCGATCGTGCCGAAGGCGGCCTCAACCTCGGCAAAGGCGGCGTCCATCGAGGCATCATCGGCCACATCGGCCTGAATCAGCAGCTTGGAACCGACGCTTTCGGCCAGAGGGCGCACCCGGCGCTCCAGACCTTCGCCCATATAGCTGAAGGCCAGCTCTGCGCCCTGAGCAGCCAGTTGCGAGGCAATACCCCAGGCAATGGAGTTGTGATTGGCAACGCCCATGATCAGGCCCTTCTTGCCCTTCATCAGGTCGCCCTTGGGCAGGTCGTATTCGTCAGCCATGGAGTCTCCTTTGCCAGCCGAGGCTGGGCATCTATCAGTCTTCGAGGCGGCTCATGATCACGCAGCCATTGGTGCCGCCAAAGCCGAAGCTGTTGGACATCACCGTGTCGAGCTTGCGATCAATGCGCTTGCGCACAATGGGCAGACCCTCGAAGGCCGGATCGAGGTTTTCGATATTGGCGCTTTCGCAGACAAAATCGTTGTTGAGCATCAGAAGGCTATAGACCGCCTCCTGCGCGCCCGCCGCTCCCAGAGAGTGGCCGGTCAAGGACTTGGTCGACGAGATCAGCGGCGCATCCTCGCCAAAGACCTCGCGCACGGCCTCCATCTCCTTGCCATCACCGACCGGGGTCGCGGTACCGTGAGGATTGAGATAGTCGACCTTGCGGTTCAGGCCCTTCATGGCCAGTCTCATGCAGCGCACCGCGCCCTCACCAGACGGGGCGACCATGTCGTGGCCGTCGGAATTGGCCGCATAGCCGGTGATCTCAGCATAGATCTTCGCGCCGCGCGCCTTGGCGTGCTCCAGCTCTTCGAGCACCAGCACCGCTGCGCCACCGGCGATGACAAAGCCGTCGCGGTCGCGGTCATAGGCCCGTGAGGCCTTGGTCGGGGTGGCATTAAAGTTTGAGGACATCGCCCCCATGGCGTCGAACAGCACCGACAGGGTCCAGTCGAGCTCTTCGCAGCCGCCCGCAAAGATCACATCCTGCTTACCCATCTGGATCTGCTCAGCGCCCGCACCGATACAGTGGGTCGAGGTCGCGCAGGCCGAAGAGATTGAATAGTTGATACCGCGGATCTTGAACCAGGTGGCTAGGGTCGCCGATGGGCCAGAGCTCATAGCCTTGGGCACCGCAAAGGGGCCGACGCGCTTAGGGCCCTTGTCTTGGGCGATCTGGGCCGAGTTGATGATCGAGCGGGTCGAGGCCCCGCCAGAGCCGACAATCAGACCGGTCCGATCGTTGGAAACCTCAGTTTCGCTCAGGCCAGAATCGGCAATGGCCTGATCCATAGCGATGTGAGCATAGGCCGTGCCGGGGGCGAGGAAACGGGCAGCGCGGCGGTCAACAAGGCTTTCCCAATCGATGATCGGGGCGGCATGGACCTGACAGCGGAAACCCAACTCCGCATAGTCTGGCGCGGCGATGACCCCAGACTTGGCTTCTTTCAACGAGGACAGAACCTCTTCGCTATTGTTCCCGATGGAGGAGACAATACCGATACCCGTTACGACGACGCGGCGCATATGCGCATCCTTCCCATGAGCGAGCCCTTAGAGACTCTTCTCTATCATTATTGTCGGTTCTTGTGACGGTTCGATCAAACCAGATCCTTGGCGTCGAACAGGCCGACCCTTAGGTCCTTGGCCTCATAGATCGGCTTGCCGTCGGCCAGCATGATGCCGTCGCCGACGCCCATGACCAGCTTGCGGATGATCACCCGCTTTAGGTCGATACGATATTCAACCTTCTTGATCTTCGGTGTCACCTGTCCGGTGAACTTCACCTCACCCACGCCTAGGGCGCGGCCCTTGCCCGGAGCGCCGGACCAGCCGAGATAGAAACCGACCAGCTGCCACATAGCGTCAAGGCCAAGGCAGCCGGGCATCACCGGGTCGCCGATGAAGTGGCACTGGAAGAACCAAAGCGAGGGATCGATATCAAGCTCGGCCTGGACCTGGCCCTTGCCATGCAAGCCGCCGTCCTTGGTGATCGAGGTGATGCGATCCATCATCAGCATGTTGGGGACCGGCAACTGCGCATTGCCCGGACCGAACATCTCGCCGCGCCCACAGGCCAGCAGCTCTTCTTTGTTATAGTGGTCTTTGACGGGCATCATGGGCTTCGGATTCCTAATCGCAGCGCCTTTTAGGGCCCCGCCGTGACATATCTGTCGCTGGCGTAGCACAGGCCATGCCTTTGCCTCAATCGTCCATCGTCATCGTGGTTGGCATTGAGGCTTCTCATCAATGCCCCAAACCTCTGATGCGGGCACCCAGCCGGTGACATCTTCGACCTTCACGCGGCACCAATCCTTCTGGCAGCGATCCAATGAGGCAAGCGAGCGGGGCGTCATATAGGCCTCAATCCGGGCATCGGGCTTGGGTGAGCTTCGAATGGCCAGGGGCTGGGGCTTGACCCTCATGGTCATGCGGCGGCCATCGGTAAGCCGCTTATGGACCCAAGACAGGCCGCCGTCCGGATCACAGACCCGCCGCCACTCCGCCGTCTCGGCCACGACCTGCACAGGAAGGCCGCGCACATGGTAGATCCACAGCAGCCGATGGTCATCCCCCGGCCCGGACCGGGCATTGGCATCATTATATTTGAGCGACACATAGCGCGGTACTGGCAGGCCTGAGGGGGTCTGTCGCTCGACATCTTCGGCACGCACAACCGAACTGGCCATCACTGACAGGGCTGAGGCCATCATCAGTGCGGTAAAAAGCACGCTTTGCGCCTTAAATTTCCACTCAATCATAACTCTTGCGTCCTAGATCGCACAGCCGCCTTGGCCGGGGCGGGTCCCTTTGCTACAGATAGCAATATCGCGCCTCGAGCGCGCCGCCTCTTTTTCAGATTGCTTCATGGCCGTCCGCAAGCCGAAAGTCA
>CALFYB010000142.1 GCA_937952995.1 uncultured Caulobacteraceae bacterium | reverse complement strand
CCATTTCAAACAGCGTGGACTTTTTCAGCCGGCTGCGGCGGATCACGTCCAGGTCGGGGAAATGGGCGGCCAGCTTGAGGCCGATCTTGTCGAGCAGCTTGGAGAAATGTTCGCGATCTTCAGCAAGGTCGATCGAATCCGGCGTGGTGCCGAGGATCGGCACGCCGAATACGTAATGCGCGGCGACCAGGATGATGGTCATCTGCACAAATCCGACCAGCACGAAGGGGGCGATCTTGCCGATCATGTCCCTGGCCTTGTCGTCGGAACCCGCGAATATCCCGGCGGTCTTTCCGTCCGGCGCGGCCGCCGGGCGCTGCACGAGCCACAGCGGGAACGCGGCGAGCAGGATCACGGCGCCCTCGGCGCGGCTGCCCTCGAGCGGCTGCAGCGGCGGCGGGGCGGCGAGGGCGACGACGCTGCTGCGCAGGGGCCGCAGTAGCGGTTGCTGACGTGACCGGGCTGCGGAATCAAGTGCGCCGCAATCGACCGTCTGACCAAACAAACGCAATTGCCTGTGTGGAGTGCAAGCGCGCGCCCGGCGCGTGCAGGGGGGTTGTGGTTGGGTGTGTGGGGTGAGAGAGAGGCAGCGCGCTGTGGTGGCGGGAAGCAGCTCCGTCGTGGGGTGCTGGGGGCGCAACAGTGGGCAGGCGGTGAGAGGCTGGCGCAAGGGGAGCAGGGCGCTGCGCCAGCACCGAGCCTCGCGCGCGTCAGCGCCTCGTAACGCGCGGGGCCGCGCGCCGGCGCGGCCCGTCTGATGGGCGGCCGCAAGGTCGTCATCGACTACCCTTCGCCGAACACCGCCAAGCAGATGCACGTCGGTCATCTCCGTCCGATCGTCATCGGCGAGGCCGTCGCCCGTCTGATCGAGTTCTGCGGCGCCGACCTCGTCCGCGATAATCATATCGGCGATTGGGGCACGAACTTCGGCATCCTGATCCTCGCCATCCGCCGCGCCGGTTTCCAGCTCGACGCCAAGAGCCCGACGGCCCTCGAAGACCTCGAGCGTCTTTACAAAGAAGGCAGCGCGGCCACCAAGGCCGACCCGGTCCTCATGGACGCCGCCCGCGCCGAGCTCGCGAAGCTCCAGTCCGGCGACCCCGCCAACACCGCCCTCTGGAAGGAGATCGTCGAGGTCTCCAACGCCGCCTGCCAGCGCATCTACGACCAGTTCGGCCTCAAGACCGACGTCATCCTCGGCGAATCCTTCTACCGCGACAAGGTCGACCAGGTCTACGCCGAGCTGGCTAAGCACAAGTTGGCCGAGGAGAGCGAAGGCGCCCTCGTGGTCTGGCATGACGAGGAGCCCCGCTTCTCGCGCGACGCCGAGACGAAGATGCCCTTCATCGTCCGCAAGAAGGACGGTTCCTCGAACTACGCCTCGACCGACCTCGCCACGCTCCTCTACCGCGCCGAGCACTTCAAGGCCGACGAGATCGTCTATGTCACCGACGGCCGTCAGCAGGATCACTTCCATCAGCTTTTCTTGACCGGGGGCAAATGGTTCAAGGCTTCGGGCCGCAAGCTGCCGCGTCTCCGCCACGTCTGGTTCGGCACGATCCTCGGCGAGGATGGAAAGGCCATCAAGACCAAGTCCGGCGAGCCGGTGCGTCTGCAGGAACTTATCGACCAGGCCGAGAAGCTCGCGTTCGAAGCCGTCACCAGCAAGAACCCCGACTTGCCCGAATCCGAACGCAAGGCGATCGGCAAAGCCATCGGCGTCGCCGCGATGCGTTATGCCGACCTGTCGTCTAACCGCACGATGGATTACACTTTCTCGTGGACCAAGCTCCTCGCTTTCGAGGGCAACACCGCGCCGTACCTCATGTACGCCGTCGTCCGGGTCCGTTCGATCTTCCGTAAGAGCGGCCTGGCCGTCGGGCAGGGCGAAGAGGGCGCGACCGACCCGGAAACCCCGGCCGAGATCGCGCTCGCCCGTAAGCTGCTCGCCTTCACCGCCGCGCTCGACCAGGCGCTCGAGGAGCTCCGTCCGCACCACCTTTGCACGTACCTGCACGAGCTCGCCGCCGCCTACGGCACCTTCTACGCCGCCGACAGCGTCATCGTCGACGATCCTGCCGTGAAGGCGCGCCGACTCATGCTCTGCTCGCGCACTTGCGCCGTCATGGAGACGGGCCTCCGCCTCCTCGGGATCGAACCGGTGGAGCGGATGTAAGCGCCGCAAGGCGGCTCGCGGTTCCAGTGGTTGGCGGATAGCGGCGATGATGTATCCATTCCTGCTTTCCGTGGCCGCGGGTCATCAGGGAAGACTTTCCGGGTAGACCTCCCTCGGGGCGTGGCTAGAAAAGCCTTACCCCCATGGAGACTCCTGCCCCTAAGTCGGATCGCCTGCTCTCGCTTGATGCCCTGAGAGGTTTCGACCTTTTCTGGATCGTCGGCGGCCATGCGATCGTCGTCGCTTTGTTCAAGCTGACCGAGTGGGGTTGGCTAGGCGCGATCGACGCCCAGCTCAAGCATGTCGATTGGAACGGCTTCCAGGCCTACGACCTCATCTTCCCGTTATTCCTGTTCATGGCGGGCGTCTCGACGCCTTATTCGCTGACCCGTCGCCTGACGGAAGGGGCTCGTTCTGAGGTCTGCCGCAAGATCGTCCAACGTGGCCTGATCCTCGTGTTGCTTGGCGTCGTCTATAACAACGGCCTGCAGTGGAAGGGGCTCGAGAACATGCGTTTCGGCAGCGTGCTCGGCCGGATCGGCCTCGCGGGCATGTTCGCCCAGCTCATCTTCGCCTTTAATTTCGAGACCCCGAAAAGGCTCTGGTACTGGTTGGTCGGCATCTTGCTTGGCTATTGGGCGATCATGGCGTTCGGCCATGCGCCGGGTTTCGCCGCCGGCGACCTGACGATGGAAGGCAACTTCGCCAGTTACGTCGACCGTCTGCTTCTCCCCGGCAAGTTGCACAAGAAGATCCACGACCCCGAAGGTCTGCTTGCGATGCTTCCCGCCATCGGCAACGCCTTGCTTGGCATCCTGGCCGGTCTTTGGCTACGTCGTTCGACGGAAGAAGTCTCGGGCGACCGCAAGGCCGCCGGCTTGGCGATCGACAAATCTTTGACGCCAATCGGTAACCCATGCAGCAAGCCACGATGTGCGCCAGCATCGAGTTGCTTGGCATGCGCAATAGCCACATCGGGTTGCAAATAGGCCCAGGCTTGCACCTCGGGTTCTCGCGCATCGATATGTTCGATGCACGCACGCACCAAGTCTTCTGCACGCAAACTGCGTTGTGCAAGTTGAGCAGCCGCGTCACACGCGCTGAGTTTGTGAAGCGCTGTCATATCTTTGCCCGTCTTTTAAAACTTGGGTGTAAAACGCTATCAGCCCCTTAGGCTGCTTCGCGGTAGAAAGGCCCCGCGCTGATATCGCGCGCTTTTTGGTTCATCACTGCATTAGCAATAGCGGCGATATGTTCGGGCGTTGTTCCGCAACAGCCCCCTACGATATTTACAAATTTGTTTTCTGCCCATTCTTCAATGAAATGCGCTGTTTGATGCGGTGCTTCATCATATTCCCCCATGGCGTTTGGTAAACCTGCATTTGGGTATGCAGATGTATAGCAGGTTGCAATTTGAGATAGTTCTTCGATATGACTTCTCATTTCTTGCGCACCCAACGCGCAATTTAAACCAACACTTAATGGTTTTGCATGTTGGATAGATGTATAAAAAGCTTCTAAAGTTTGACCACTTAATGTACGGCCTGATGCATCTGTAATCGTACCACTAATCATCATAGGTAATTCTGGTTTCCCTTCCTTTCTGAAAAATTCTTTAACTGCAAAAATGGCCGCTTTTGCATTTAAGGTATCAAAGATGGTTTCGATTAATATTACATCAACTCCGCCATCAACCAATCCTCTAATTTGTTCAGTATAAGAAGTAACTACTTCATCAAATGTAACAGCGCGAAATCCCGGGTTATTTACATCTGGCGATAAGCTTAACGTTTTATTCAATGGTCCTATAGATCCAGCTACATATTTATCCTTTGTATTTGGATGTTTCAATTTGTATTGTGTGATAGCCTCCTTCGCACATTTAGCTGCTGCGACATTTAATTCATATGCCAATGCTTGCATATCGTAATCGGCCATGGCAATGGACGTACTACTAAATGTATTGGTCTCAATGATATCAGCACCCGCTTCCAAATACTGTAAATGAATACCAGTAATAATTGCAGGTTGTGTAATACATAACAAGTCATTATTCCCTTTTACATCACTTGGCCAATCTGCAAAGCGCGTACCTCGGTAATCTTCTTCGGTTAATTTATGACGTTGAATCATGGTACCCATGGCACCATCGATCACTAAAATTCGCTCTTGAAGCGCTTCTTGAATGGACATAATACTACAATAGTTTTAATGCGGCATCCAAACAGAAAAAGAAATAGGGGGGCGATAATTGTATCGTTTATTAGTTCTTTTTCCTTACGGATGGCAGGTTGAACAATAAACAAATCCCCTGCAATGCGGAGCAAAGGTAATACACTATTACTTTACACCCAAATTAAGCAGCTTATAATATGGTTGCTAGGAATATAGCTAGGCAGTAGTTAACATTATTGGTAAGTAGCGGTTACGTCGATATTGATTTTATCAGCCACCATTTTGATTAATATACCTCCGATTCCAAAATCCTTTAAGGTGGTTGTGAATCTAGCAGAAGCGGTTGGAATTCCTCCTTTGATTTCAATCACCCCTGTGGTTTGAATGGATTTATTCACCCCATGAACTTGCATATTACCGGTAACATTGATTGGATATTTGCCATCTTTTGTAAAATCTACCTTATCAATATTGGTCACTTTGCCGTTGAATAATGCTCTCGGAAATTTATCACTCTCGATATATTCCTTATTAAAATGATCTTTCATTGTTTCCATCTCAAACTTAAATCCAGTGATGAGCATGATAAAACTTAGATCTCCATTGGATTGCAATCTACTAACAGCAGCATTGTTTACTGCATCAATATCATCGTCATCAGCTGCTCTAAAGTGCACCACGGCATTGCGTGTAGTATACGTTTTTTGAGCATGTAGATAAGAAAAGCTTAATGTGATCAACGTAAGTGCCAATACTATCTTTTTCATAATCAGTGTTTAAACATCAAAATTAAACAATTTCATTCAATCTTCCTATTTTATATAAAGTTGAATGGGTTGTCTATTGGAAATACTTTTTCCCAAGGTCATCTCATCCGCATATTCTAACTCACCGCCAAAGGCAATTCCTCTCGCGATAGTTGTAATCGCGCAGGTGGTGCTTGCTAGTTTTTTTTGAATATAATAAATAGTCGTGTCTCCTTGAATAGTCGGGTTAAGTGCAAAAACAAGTTCGGTAACCTGGTCTTTGGCAACACGCTGTATGAGTGGGTCAATTGTTAATTGTTCTGGACCAATTCCATCTAAGGGAGAAATAATACCCCCTAATACATGATAGGTTCCATTGTATTGTTGTGTGTTTTCGATCGCAATGACATCTCTTATATTTTCCACTACACAAATTGTATTTTTTTGTCTCGCCGTATTCGCGCAAATAGAACAAATAATACCATCGCTTATATTATAACATCTTTCACAAAATTTTATTTCCTTTCTCATTTTTTGAAGTACTTCACTAAATTGAGTAGTGACTTCATTATCTTGTTTTAGTAAATGCAATACTAATCGCAATGCTGTTTTTTTACCTATTCCCGGAAGTTTTGAAAACTCGGCCACGGCATTTTCTAGTAATAAAGAAGGTAATTGCATAGGAGTAAAAGAAATGTAAAATTACTTATTAAGAGACAAAGTTAATTCATTATCTCGATTCGCTTTAATAGCTAATATCGTGGGTAATTGAGTCACAATTTCTGGTTGCTGTTTTATTTGACCGTACTTCCCATTATCCCAATAACCATTATTATTTTCATCACGCTGAAATCCTTTTAAAATCTCAGATATACTCTCTTTGGTTGTTTGGTATTTTGCATGAACCGATATGCCGTATTCATCATCCCAAACACTCAAAACCATCGGAACTTGTAAAACTCCTGCTGCATTAATAGTTTCAAAAAACACACCTTCAGTTGTACTTGCATTGCCAATGGTTCCCCAAGCGATTTCATTTCCATTAGTAGAAAAATTAGCACTATTGGTAATTCCAGACACTTCTCTATATATTTTGGAAGCTTGTGCAAGTCCCAATAATCTTGGCATTTGTGCTGCTGTTGGAGAAATATCGGCACTAGAATTTTTTTGTTTGGCTAGGTTTTTCCATGAGCCATCTTCATTTTGGTCCACATAATATATATCTGTACCACCCTGACCAGCTGGATCATCTGAAACATAATACAATCTTTTGCCGTCTGGGGTAATAGAAGGATGGAAATAACTATACTTAGGATTATTGAAAAATAGTTTGTGTGCACCTACCCAATTCCCGCCAATATTATAAGCTTCCCATATTTCTAATTGATTATTTACTATCATATCATTAAATTTATTATTAATTAAAAATGGTGCAACTACATCTAAATTATTAATATTAAAAAATATAGATGGAATATTAAGCAATTGTTGCACTATGATAAGGAGAACCCCTCTTTTAAATAATTGAGACGTAATTGATTGATTTTCAATAAGTTTTATCTTTTTTGCAGTAAATATTGAAATGCTCATCCCCATTAACAAGGCGAATCCTGGTGCACAAATGTTCCCAACCCATCTGGTCAAAAAAACTGCCATTGAACCATAATTAGGCAGGTCTCCATTATAAGATTCGGTAAAATGAGTTTGATATATGGTTGAATAACAATGACCCTTGGCCATTAAGATCATAATTAGGCCCCTTAAAATATCTATATTCCTGAAACGATATTGAATGATCTTTTGCAATGATTCAAATTTACC
>CALFYB010000141.1 GCA_937952995.1 uncultured Caulobacteraceae bacterium | reverse complement strand
TGCTCTTCCGATCTAGGACGGACCAATCAGGTTCAGACGGTTGGTGGTGTCGGCGGGGATATCGATCAGGCCCTTGGAATAAACCTTGAGGCCTAGCTGTTCCCTCCCATGCCCGCGCATTTTGCGCGGGCGAGATAAACTCATTTTGCGGGCATCTCTAGTAAGGGACCCCCCTGCGGCCATCTGCATTTTGCAAAAGTGGCTGGGGCCGATGGTGGCTGTTTGCATTTTGCATCAGCCCTGTTGGTCCCTCGAGAGGGTGAGGAGGATGGGCAGCGAGCCGCCCAATCTGCAAATAAGTCCCATGAGTATGGGGGTACCGCCCACGCACCGAAAGGTCTGGCGTGCGGCACCGATCACCTTGCGACCCGTATCGGTCAGGGTGACATAGGCCAGCCGCGCATCGCGGGCATCCGCCTCACGCCCTAACATGCCGAGCTTTTCCAGCGGCAGGGTCATGCGGGTGACGGTCGAGGGGCTGACGCAGAGCCGCTTGGCCAGATCGACCCGGCTCAGCCGCAGCAGCGGGGCCTGTTCCAGATGCATCATCAGCAGACTGTCATTTAGTGACAGGCCATGCACCGAGCCGAGCTCTTGTGAAAATTTCTGCTCAAGCAGGGCTTGGGCGCTCAGGAGCCGTATCACGGCGAGGAAGGATGTTTGGGTCATGGCGAAAACATAGACCGATATATTTCCGAACGCAAGCATCTCGCAACAAAAAGGCTAACTGAGAGACTTAAGACACGGCAAGGGATGACAAACCCGCCTCCCGAGGGCTAGAACCACCGGATCACTCTGTCGTCTAGAAAGATCGTTCCTCGACCATGGCCGGGCATTCCAAGTTTAAAAACATCCAGTTTCGTAAGGGCGCGCAGGACAAGAAG
This sequence comes from uncultured Caulobacteraceae bacterium, assembly GCA_937952995.1. Lineage (GTDB taxonomy): Bacteria > Pseudomonadota > Alphaproteobacteria > Caulobacterales > Caulobacteraceae > CAISGS01. Next base: position 5,073 of record CALFYB010000141.1, on the reverse strand, counting down.
CGCTCCAAGATTTTCTCGAAACTGTCGCGAGACATCACCTTGGCGGCCAAGGGCGGGGTTCCGGACCCAACGGCCAATGCGCGGCTCAGGCTGGCCATCGCCAATGCCCGCGCTGAATCCATGCCCAAGGACAATATCGACCGGGCGATCAAGAAGGCTCTGGGCGGCGAGACCGACACCTATGAAGAGATCCGCTATGAGGGCTTTGGTCCCGGCGGCGTGGGCCTGATCGTCGAGGTCCTGACCGATAATCGCAATCGCGCCGCCGCCAATGTTCGCACCGCCTTCAATAAGAACGGTGGCAATTTGGGTGAGACCGGATCTGTGGCCTTCATGTTCGACCGGGTCGGACAGATCGTCTATCCGCCCGCCGTCGGCTCCGAGGACGATGTCATGGAGGCAGCCATTGAGGCGGGCGCTGAAGATGTCGAGTCCGATGCCGAGAGCCACGTCATCACCACCGCCTTTGAAGATATGAACGCCGTGCTTGAAGGGCTCGAAGCGCGCTTTGGTCCGGCCAAGTCGACCAGCATCATCTGGAAGCCGAAATCCTCCAATCCTGTGGCTGGTGATGACGTTGCGACCCTGTTCAAGTTGATCGATGCGCTGGACGATGATGACGATGTCCAGAACGTCTATGGCAATTACGACATGTCCGATGAGGACCTGGCCAAGTACGCGGGTTAAGCCAAAGCTGCCGATTTGACCGCTAACGCGGCGGTCTGAGCGGTCTTTAGGCCAAAGAAGCGTCAGATGAGCGCGTTGAGACTCTTTTCGCCGCAGCGGGGACAGGTCAAGATGCGAACACATGACGAACGCGATTCGAATCCTTGGGCTTGATCCTGGACTGCGCCATACCGGATGGGGAATTATCACCATCACCGGAGCGCGGCTGTCCCATGTGGCGCATGGGGTCATCAGTCCCGACGATAAGGCACCCTTTGCGATCCGGCTCCTGACCCTGTTCGACGCCATCACCGAGGTCATCGCGCAATATGACCCCGACGAGGCCGCCGTTGAGGAAACCTTCCTCAATTCCAACGCCGCCTCAACGCTAAAGCTCGGCCATGCGCGGGCCGCCGCCTTGATTGCACCTGCTAAGGCCGGACTGCCAGTTGCGGAATATGCCGCCAAGGTGGTCAAGAAGGCGGTGGTCGGCACGGGCGGCGCGGACAAGGATCAGGTTGCCTTTATGATTGCGCGCCTCTTGCCCACGGCTGGGTCGCCAACCGCCGATGCCGCCGATGCCCTGGCTGTGGCCATTGCCCACGCCCATGCCCGTCAGGTCAGAACCTTGACCAAGAGCCTAGGGAGCGCCGCATGATCGGTCGACTGCGCGGAACGGTCATTGAAATTGGCGAGGAAGAGGCCCTGATCGATGTCGGCGGGGTTGGCTATCTGGTCCGCTGTGGGTCTCGCTGTCTGTCGCGCCTGCCGTCGGTCGGCGAGGAGGCCATTGTCCATATTGAAAGCCAGACCTCTGAGGCGGCGGGTACGCGGCTCTATGGCTTTGTTGATCGCGAGGACCGCCGCGCCTTTGTACTGTTGCAAAGTGTTCAGGGTGTTGGCCCCAAGGCCGCCCTGTCGGTGCTCGATGTCCTGCCGCCCGCCGATCTGGCCGCGGCCATTGCGCGTGACGATAAGGCTTCGGTTGGCCGCGCCAATGGGGTCGGCCCCAAACTGGCCCTGCGCATTGTCACCGAACTGAAGGGTAAGCCCATCGGCGAGGGGCTGGTCCAGACCTTCGTGCCTTCGGCCCCCGCCCCGCGTCCCACCCCGTCGGTGTCTGGCGAAGCGGTTGCGGCCCTTATGGGCCTGGGTCTGGCCGAGGCTTCTGCCCGTCGCGCGGTAGAACAGGCCGTGGGTGAGCTTGGCCCTGAGGCCGATCTGTCCTCCGTGATCAAGGCTGCCTTGAAGGATATGGGCCGATGAGCCGCCTTGTTGACGGCGAGGCTGAGGGTCATGAGGCGACGGACAAGGCCCTGCGCCCGCAAACCCTCTCGGAATTTGTTGGCCAAGAACCGCTAAAGGCCAATCTCAAAATCTTTATCGATGCCGCCAAGGGCCGCAATGAGGCGCTGGACCATGTGCTGCTCTTTGGCCCTCCGGGTCTGGGCAAGACGACCTTGGCCCAGATTGTCGCCCGTGAATTGGGGGTCAATTTTCGCGCCACCTCTGGCCCGGTGCTGGCCAAGGCGGGCGATCTAGCCGCGATCTTGACCAACCTGGAACCGCGCGATGTGCTGTTCATCGACGAGATCCACCGCCTGCCGTCCAATGTCGAAGAGATCCTCTATCCGGCCATGGAAGACCATGTTCTGGACCTGATGATCGGTGAGGGGCCGAGCGCCCGCTCGATCCGCATCGACCTGTCGCCCTTTACGCTGGTGGCGGCGACCACGCGGGCGGGCATGTTGGCCACGCCTTTGCGCGACCGGTTCGGCATCCCCTTGCGGCTGGAGTTCTACACCCCCGGCGAGTTGCAGCATGTGCTGATCCAAGCTGCACGCAAGATGGGCGCTCCCTTGACGCCCGAAGGGGCAGGCGAGATCGCCGCCCGGGCCAGAGGAACGCCGCGCGTGGCCGGACGGCTCTTGCGCCGGGTCAGGGACTTTGCCGCCGCCGACGGCGCCGCTGTGATCGATCAGCCCCATGCGGCCAGAGCCTTGGCCCGTCTCGAGGTCGATGAGCTTGGCCTCGACAGTCTGGACCGGCGCTATCTTCGCGCCCTGATCGACAATTATGGCGGCGGCCCGGCGGGGGTCGAGACCCTCGCCTATGCTATCGCAGAGGCCCGCGACGCGGTCGAAGATGTGATCGAGCCCTATCTGATGCAGCAGGGCTTCATCCAGCGCACCCCGCGCGGACGCATTGCCTGTGGCCGCGCCTATCTGCATCTTGGCCTCAAAGAACCGCCGCCTCAGGTCCGTATCGTACCGCCCGGCGCGCAAGCCGCCCTATTTGACGAGGAGGAGCTATGAGCCAGCCCCTTCTTCCGACCGCAGGCGTCTTTATCGGCCGTGAGCATCACCTGCCTGTGCGGGTCTATTATGAGGACACCGACTTTACCGGCATCGTCTATCACGCCAACTATGTGCGTTATTTCGAGCGCGGTCGGTCCGATTTCCTTCGGCTGGCGGGTGTGAGCCATACCGATCTTTTGGAGCGCGATGATCCGGCGGCCTTTGTCGTCACGCGTCTGGACATTCGGTTCCAGCGCGCCGCGCGCATTGATGATGCCCTGACGGTGGTGACGACCTATGACCGCGTCAAGGGTCCGCGCCTATTCATCAGCCAGCACATTCTGCGTGGCTCCGATGCCATTGCGACGGCGGATGTTGAGGCGGCCTGCATCACGATGGACGGTCGCCCGCGAAAGCCGCCCTCTGGCCTGACCGAAGCCCTAACGCCTTGGTTTGCGCCGCCCGATCCAACCTTGCCATAGTTTCACCATCCCAAGCGGCCAGAAAGGCTGACTTCACCGATCAACCCGCCCCCTTCTGTTGACGAGACCTTGATCCATGAACGCCGCCGCCAGCGCTGCCCTTGCTCCGGAAAGCTTTTCCGCCCTCGCCCTATTTTTGCGCGCCGACTGGGTGGTCAAGGGCGTCATGCTCGGCCTCTTGGGAGCCTCGCTCTGGTCATGGTCGGTGATCATCGACAAGGTCCTGAAGTTCCGCGCGCTGGCCTACGATGCTGACCAGATAGAGGACGCCATTGCCGCTGGCCGATCCCTAGAAGAGGTGGCTGAGGCCGCCGGTCCTGAGCCGCGCCAAGCCCTAGCGCGTCTTGTCCAATCGGCCCTGCGCACCTGGTATGAGGCTCGCGCCAGCGATGGTATTAGTGATGCTAAGGCCGGCCTTATCCTGCAGCGGGTTGACCGGGGTCTTGACGGCATCATTGCCCGCGAGAGCGAGCAGGCGGAGGAGGGTCTTGGCGGCCTTGCCATCGTCGCGACCGCCTCGCCCTTTATCGGTCTGTTCGGTACGGTCTGGGGCATTATGCACGCCTTCCAAGCCATCGCCGTGCAGAAGAACACCAACCTATCGGTCGTCGCGCCATCGATTGCAGAGGCCCTGTTTGCCACCGCCATCGGTCTGGCCGCCGCCATTCCGGCCTATGTGGCCTATAATAAGCTGTCGGGGGATGCGGGCCGGTTTAGCGGTCGCCTTGAAGCCTTTGCTGATGACTTGGCCGGTGCGATTGCTCGGCGTCTGAGCGATCGGGTCTAGGGCCGATGGCGGGTTCAAGCGCACAAGGTCTGTCGTCCGGATCGCGCCGCCGCCGCCGTCGGCGCGGCGGTCGTGGGCCCCTGTCCGAGATCAATGTCACGCCGCTGGTCGATGTGATGTTGGTGCTGCTGATCGTGTTCATGATCTCTGCGCCCCTGCTGACCGCCGGGGTGCCCGTAGAGCTGCCCAAGACCGAAGCCAGCGCTCTCAATGATCAGAACGAGCCTCTGACGGTCTCCGTCGCTGCCGATGGCAAGCTCTATGTGCAAGATCGCCCGGTCGTCTTTGCAGAGCTGGCCCCGCGCATGCTGGCCCTGTCCGGTCAGGACCAAAAGCGGCAAGTCTTTGTGCGGGCCGATGGCAAGGCCTCGTACGAAACTGTGGCTCAGGTCATGGCCAGCCTGTCGCGCACCGGCTTTACCTCTATTGGATTGATCACCGACATTGGCGGGCCAAGCTCTGGTGTGCCCGCCGACGATAAGGTCCCGTGACGGTCCGATGCGCCGCCTCCTGTCCGATCGCTACCCTGCCTATGCGGCCTCCGCCGGTCTTCATCTGATCGTGCTGCTGGCTGGGGTAATCGCTTGGCCGTGGATGGCTCCAACCAAGATCATGACCGTGACCCCCGTCACACTGGTGACCCGGGCCGAGGTGACGGATCTGCGCGCCGCCGAGAAGGCCGAAACGGTTCAAGACGCTGCAATTGAGGCCCCGGTTGAGACGGCCCCGCCCGAAGTGGTGACCCCGCCGCCGCCCGCTCCATCTAAGCCGCAGCCGACGCCTCAACCCACCCCTAAGTCGGCACCGCCAAAGCCTATACCGCCCAAGCCCGCCCCCGCAT
>CALFYB010000140.1 GCA_937952995.1 uncultured Caulobacteraceae bacterium | reverse complement strand
AGCGCCTCGACGCAGGCCTTCACGAAGAAGGACATGAAGCCGAGCTTCACGCCGTGGCGCTTCTCGAACACGTCCTTGTACTGATTGCGCAGAGCCATGACCGCGCTCATATCGACCTCGTTGAAGGTCGTGAGCATGGCCGCCGTGTTCTGGGCTTCCTTCAGGCGGCGCGCGATGGTCTGGCGCAGGCGGGTCATCTTGACCCGATCTTCACGCTCATGGACCGGACGCGGTGCAGACGGAGCGGCGGCAACCGCAGGGGCAGCAGCGCGGGCTTCGAGAGCGGCCAAAGCGTCGCCCTTGGTCACCCGGCCATCCTTGCCAGACCCGGCAACGGTGCTGGTGTCGAGACCGGTCTCAGCAGCAATGCGGCGCACCGATGGGGCCACAGGGGCCGCTGCGGCGACGGCAGCCGGCGCAGCGGCTGGAACAGGGGCTGCGACGGGCGCAGGCGCAGGAGCCGAAGGGCTCGCAGCCGCGCCAGCGGTAACTCGGCCGAGCAGGGCGCCCGGCAGGACCGTATCACCCTCAGCCGCAACGATTTCGGTCAGGACGCCGTCGGCTGGGGAAACAACCTCAAGGCTGACCTTGTCGGTTTCCAGCTCGATCAACATCTCGTCACGCTTGACGGCATCACCAACCTTTTTGGTCCAGCGGGCCACGGTCGCTTCGGCAACGGACTCGCCAAGGGCGGGGGTCATGATGTCGGCCATCGGTCTATCTACTCCAGTCAAAACGGCAGGACGCGGTCGCGTCCCAAGGGCGGGCCTCGCTTAGGCGAAGGCCTCACCGAGGAAGGTTTCAAGTTCTTTCACGTGGCGGCTCATCAGGCCCGCAGCCGTCGAGGCCGAGGCCGGACGTCCGACATAACGGGCGCGCTTGGCCTTGATCTTCATCTTGGCCAAGGTCAGCTCGATCCAAGGATCCACGAAGGTCCAAGCCCCCATGTTCTTGGGCTCTTCCTGACACCAGACCAGCTCGGCATTCTTGAAGCGCGACAGCTCCTTGGTCACCGACTTGACCGGCCAAGGATAGAACTGTTCCAGACGCAGCAGATAGACATCGTCAATGCCGCGCTTTTCGCGATCTTCCAGCAGGTCATAATAGACCTTGCCCGAGCACATGATCACGCGGCGGATCTGATCGTCCGACTTCAGCTTGGTCGAGGTCAGGGCCGGATTGATCTCAGCATCATCCCAAAGAACGCGGTGGAACGACGAGCCGTCAGCCATTTCCGTCAGCTTCGAGACCGCCTTCTTGTGGCGCAGCAACGACTTGGGCGTCATCACCACGAGCGGCTTGCGGAACGGACGATGCATCTGGCGACGCAGGGCGTGGAAATAGTTGGCGGGGGTCGAGACATTGACCACCTGCATATTGTCTTCGGCGCAGCTTTGCAGATAGCGCTCAAGGCGGGCTGAAGAGTGCTCGGGACCCTGGCCCTCATAGCCGTGGGGCAGCAGCATCACCAGACCGCTCATCCGCAGCCACTTGCGTTCGCCGGAGCTGATGAACTGGTCAACGACCACCTGCGCGCCGTTAGCAAAGTCGCCGAACTGCGCTTCCCACATCACCAGCGTGTTGGGGTCGGCAAGGCTGAAGCCATATTCGAAGCCCAACACCGCCTCTTCTGACAGAAGCGAGTCGATGACCTCATAGTGGGCCTGACCGGGGCGGATATTATTCAGGGGCGTATAGTGCTCTTCGGTCGACTGATCGATCAGGTCCGAATGGCGTTGCACGAAGGTGCCGCGGACACTGTCCTGACCGGACAGGCGGACGGGGAAGCCTTCATCGAGCAAGGTCGCGAAGGCCAGATGCTCGCCGGTCGACCAGTCCAGACCTTCACCCGATTCGATGGCGGTCCGGCGTCCTTCAACCACGCGCTTGACGGTCTTGTGCACGTCAATGTGGTTGGGAACCGTGGTCAGGCGTGAGCCAATATCCTTGAGCTTTTGCAGCGGCACGGCGGTGTCGAACTTGCGGTCGTCGCCGTCGGGACGGGCTAGGCCGCTCCAAGCGCCGTCCAGCCAGTCGGCCTTGTCGGCCTTATAGACCTTACCGGCCTCAAATTCGGCATCGAGGAAGGACTCAAACCCGGCCAACCAGCCGTCAACCTCAGCGGCGGTAACAACGCCCTGCTCGATCAAGCGCTGGCTGTAGATTTCGCGGGTCGAGGGGTGGCCCTTGATCTTGGCGTACATCAGGGGCTGGGTCATGGTCGGATCGTCGCCCTCATTATGGCCGAACCGGCGATAACAGAACATATCGATGACCACGTCCTTGCCGAACTTCTGACGATATTCGGTAGCGACCTTGGCAGCAAAGACCACAGCCTCTGGGTCGTCCCCATTAGCGTGCAGGATCGGGGCCTCGACCATCAAGGCAACGTCCGATGGATAGGGGGACGAGCGCGAGAAACGCGGGCTGGTGGTGAAGCCGATCTGATTATTGACGATGAAGTGGATGGTCCCGCCGGTGCGATAGCCCTTCAGCCCCATCAGGGCGAAACATTCAGCCACCACACCCTGACCAGCAAAGGCCGCATCGCCATGCAGCAAAAGCGGCAGCACGTGACCACGGCCACCCTCGGGGTCTTGGCGAAGCTTTTCAGCCTGCTTGGCGCGGGCCTTGCCCAGCACCACGGGATTGACGATCTCGAGGTGCGAGGGGTTCGCGGTCAGAGACAGGTGGACATTGTTGTCGTCGAAGCTGCGGTCCGACGAGGCACCCATGTGATATTTCACATCGCCTGAGCCGCCGATATCGGACGGAACCGACGATCCGCCTTGGAACTCGTGGAAGATGACGCGATAGGGCTTGCCCATCACGGCGGCCAGCACGTTCAGACGGCCTCGGTGAGGCATGCCAATGACGATATCGTCGACGCCCAGAGCGCCGCCGCGCTTGATGATCTGTTCGAGCGCGGGGACCGTGGCCTCACCGCCATCCAGACCAAAGCGCTTGGTGCCGGGGAAACGCTTATGCAGGAAGCGCTCAAAGCCCTCGGCCTCGATCAGCTTCTTGAGGATGGCCACCTTGCCCTGAGGCGTGAAGGTGATTTCCTTGTCCTTGCCTTCGATCCGCTCCTGCAGCCACTGCTTTTCGACGGGATCGGAGATGTGCATATATTGCACGCCGACATTGCCACAGTAGGTGCGGCGCAGGATCGAGACGATCTCACGCACGGTGCTGGTCTCTAGGCCCAGAACGTAATCGAGGAAGATCGGGCGATCATAGTCCGCTTCAGAAAAACCGTAGCTGGCGGGATCGAGCTCTGACGTGTCAGGCTTTTCGTTCAAGCCCAGCGGATCAAGATTGGCCGCTAAATGGCCGCGCATCCGATAGGCGCGGATCATCATGATGGCGCGCAGGCTGTCGAGCGTGGCCGCGCGAACCGCCTCTGGCGTCGCAGCCGGTGCCTTGTCGGTGATCTTTTGAGCGATCTTAGCCTCGACCGCAGGCCACTGACCATCAAGGGCCGATAGCCAATCGGGACGGGCCTGAGGGGTCTGACCGCCGACCCAACCGGGCTTGCGCACGGCATCAACCGCATCAGCGGTTGGCTCATGCAAACCGGCGAAGAAGACCTGCCACGAGGGCTCTACCGAGGCGGGGTCTTTCGCCCACCGCGCATAGAGCGCCTCTACGAATGCACTGTTGCCGCCGTAGAGGAAGGAGGTCTGCTCAAGAAGTTGATTCAGCCGCCCGGTATCGTCCGCCATAGTCTTCGTTCCTAGGCGATCCGCCGCAGGACATCAGCCGATGCGGATCGCTCCCTTGCGTGTGTAGATCACAGGCTCTTAAGCAGCTCGACCAAGGTCTGGCCAAGTGCTGCGGGAGACGGCGACACGCGGATACCCGCGGCCTCCATCGCTGCAATCTTATCTTCAGCGCCACCCTTGCCGCCGGAGATGATCGCGCCCGCGTGACCCATCCGACGCCCCGGAGGAGCAGTGCGGCCGGCGATGAACCCGACCATAGGCTTTTTAATCTTGGAATGCTTAATGAAGTCCGCAGCATCCTCTTCGGCAGAGCCACCAATTTCACCGATCATGATGATCGACTTGGTGGCTTCGTCGGCCAAGAACATTTCCAGAATGTCGATGAACTCGGTGCCCTTGACCGGATCGCCGCCGATGCCGACAGCGGTGGTCTGGCCCAAGCCCACGTTCGTGGTCTGGAACACTGCCTCATAGGTAAGGGTGCCGGAGCGTGAAACAACACCCACCGAGCCATTCGAGAAGATATTTCCGGGCATGATGCCGATCTTGCACTGATCAGGCGTCAGAACGCCGGGGCAATTTGGACCGATCAGGCGCGACTTGGAGCCGTCGAGCGCGCGGCGGACCTTGACCATGTCGGCCACGGGAATGCCCTCGGTGATGCAGACGATCAGCGGGATCTCAGCGGCAATGGCCTCCAGGATCGAGTCGGCGGCGAACGGCGGCGGCACATAGATGGCCGAGGCCGTCGCTCCGGTACGCTCGCGGGCTTCAGCCACGGTGTCGTAGACGGGAAGGCCGACATGCGTCATGCCGCCCTTACCGGGGGTGACCCCAGCAACCATCTGCGTGCCATAGGCAATGGCCTGCTCGGTGTGGAAGGTGCCCTGAGAACCGGTGATTCCCTGGCAGATAACCTTGGTGTTCTTGTCGATCAGGATGGACATGCGCCCTGCTTCAGCTTTCTAGAAATCGATCTTCAGACCCGGTGGGATCCAGCTCAGTTTCCGGCCCGCACGGCCTTGACGATTTTTTCTGCGGCGTCCGACAGGTCGTTCGCTGCGATGACGTTTAGGCCGCTCTCATTGATGATCTGCTTGCCGAGGGCGACATTGGTGCCCTCCAAACGAACCACCAGAGGCACCTTCAGGCCGACTTCCTTGACTGCAGCCACCACGCCCTCGGCGATGATGTCACAGCGCATGATGCCGCCGAAGATATTGACCAAGATCCCCTTCACCGCCGGATCGGAGGTGATGATCTTGAAAGCTGCCGTAACCTTTTCCTTGGAAGCGCCGCCGCCAACGTCGAGGAAGTTGGCAGGCTCAGCCCCGTAGAGCTTGATGATGTCCATGGTCGCCATGGCCAGACCCGCGCCATTGACCATGCAGCCAATTTCACCGTCGAGCGTGATGTAGGACAGGTCGTACTTGGAGGCCTCGATCTCTTTTTCGTCTTCTTCGGTCATGTCGCGAAGCTCGCGCATTTCCGGCTGACGATAGAGGGCGTTGCTGTCGAAGGAGATCTTGGCGTCCAGGACGCGAAGCTGGTCGTCAGCGGTGACGATCAACGGGTTGATTTCCAGCATCTCCATGTCGCGCTCGACAAAGGCCTTGTAGAGCGAAGGCAGGAGGGTCTGGATCTGCTTGGCGGCTGCGCCGGTCAGGCCCAAGGAGGCTGCCAAGGTCCGCGCATGGTGCGGGAAGACGCCGGTCGCAGGGTCGATCGAGAACGCCATGATCTTTTCAGGCGTATGGGCTGCCACTTCCTCAATGTCCATGCCGCCCTCGGTCGAGGCGACGACGGACACGCGCGAGGTGACCCGGTCGACGAGCAAGGACAGATAAAGTTCGCGAGCAATCGCCGCGCCCTCTTCGACATAAAGGCGGCGAACCAAACGCCCGGCTGGACCGGTCTGATGGGTGACCAGCGTCATGCCCAGCATGCGGGTCGCCTCTTCGCGCACGGCGTCGATCGACTTGACGACCTTGACGCCGCCGCCCTTGCCACGGCCACCGGCGTGGATCTGAGCCTTGACGACCCAAACAGGGCCGCCGAGGGCTTCAGCACCCTTAACGGCCTCATCGACCGTAAAGGCGGCAAAGCCGCGTGGAACAGGAACGCCGAACTCTTTGAGGACGGCCTTGGCTTGATGCTCGTGAATGTTCATGAGGTCCGGTCGCGGCTAGAAGATCGCGGAAAACACAGCACCGAACACAGGTTC
>CALFYB010000139.1 GCA_937952995.1 uncultured Caulobacteraceae bacterium | reverse complement strand
TGGCGTGGCGATCAACCGCGATAAGGGGCCGCTCTTCACCCTTGAAGAGCGCTGCGCCATGGTTTTGGAAGAGACCAAGCCCTTTGCCAAACATGCTCAGATTGAGGTTCGGCCCTTTGAGGGTCTACTGATGCACTTTGCACAGGATGTGGGCGCTCAGATGATTGTCCGCGGTCTTCGGGCGGTTGCGGACTTCGAGTATGAGTTTCAGATGACGGCCATGAACCAGCAGCTCAATCGCGAGATCGAGACCGTGTTCCTGATGGCCGACCCTCGCCATCAGGCGGTTGCGTCTCGTTTGGTCAAGGAAATCGCCAAGCTTGGCGGTGACATCAGCAGCTTCCTGAGCCCGACCATGGCCAAGATTCTGCTAGAGAAATACAACCGCGCCTAGGGCGCGCCTAGGGATTGCCCCAATATTGCGCCAATTCGCGGGTAGTTCGATCCATCTGGTGGGCGTCTGCCCCGTGGTAATCCGCCACCTGTTGCGCCAAGACGTAAAATGAGGACGGCATGAAGAATATCCTATCGGCCCTTACCCTGAGCCTTTTGCTCGGCACCGCGATGACCGCCAATGCGGCCGCGCCCAAGGCCAAGGCCACTCAGGCCGTTGCAGCTCCATCTGCGGCCAAGGGACCGTCGGCTAGTGATTGGCGCATACCTGATCCAGAAAATGTCGCGGTGATCGACACCACGAAGGGCCGGATCATTGTTGAGTTGTCGCCAGAATTGGCCCCCAACCATGTTGCGCGGTTCAAAGAACTCACCCGCGAGGGCTTCTATAACGGGCTGAAGTTCCACCGCGTCATTGACGAGTTCATGGCCCAGACCGGAGACCCCAAGGGCACGGGCGAGGGCGGCTCAACCAAGCCCGATGTGGTCGCCGAATTTACCTATCGTCGTGGCCCGCAAAGTCCCTTTACGCCCATCAGCCAGCCCATCGGCGTCCAGGCGGGATTTGTGGGTGCGGTGCCGGTCATGACCCAGATTGATGATCTGATGGCCATTACGGCGGATGGTAAGGTCCATGCTTGGGGCCAGTTCTGTCCCGGCGTTCTGGGTGCTGCGCGAGGCGAAAATCCTGATAGCGCTAACAGTCAGTTTTTCTTGATGCGGCAAGCTTTCCCATCGCTGGACAAGCGTTACACCGCCTATGGCCAGACCCTATCAGGCCTAAACATCGTGCGGGCGATCAAGACCGGTGAGCCTGTGATTGATCCTGACACCATGACCAAGGTCCAGATGCTGGCCGATATGCCTGCGGCTGAACGGCCTTCGATCAAGGTTCTGGATGTCCGCAGCAACTACTTCAAGGCCATGGTCGAGGCCCTGCGTGCCAAGAAGGGTGCTGATTTTTCTGCCTGCGACATCGACCTTCCTGTCGAGGTTCGCTAGGAAGACCCGTCTTTCATTTTTAAACCGAGAAAAACCATGGCTGCCGATCCAGAAAACACCCTGTTGTTGACGCTTGAGACCGGCGTCGTGACCATCGATCTTCGTCCTGACCTCGCGCCTGGCCACGTCGCCCGGATCAAGGAATTGGCCCGCGAAGGCTTCTATGATGGCGTTGTGTTCCACCGCGTCATTCCCGGCTTTATGGCCCAAGGCGGTGACCCCACGGGTACCGGCGGCGGCGGCTCGTCCAAGCCCAACCTGCAAGCCGAGTTCAGCGCTGAGCCCCACCTGCGCGGCGTCTGCTCGATGGCCCGCACCTCTGCGCCCCATTCAGCCAATAGCCAGTTCTTCATCTGCTTCGATGACGCGACCTTCCTCGACAACCAATATACGGTTTGGGGTGTGGTGTCGGATGGCATGGAACATGTCGACGCCCTGCCAAAGGGTGAGCCACCACGCAGCCCCGGCAAGATCATCACCGCGCGCGTTGCGGCTGACGTTTGAAACTTTCCGACTTTGACTTCCATCTGCCGGACGAGGCCATAGCCTTGCGTCCGGCAGAGCCGCGTCATAGCGCGCGGCTTCTGTTGGTGCGGCCAGGGCAAGCTCTGGCCGATCATCAGGTCATTGATCTTCCAGACCTTCTTCAGGCGGGCGACGCGCTGGTGTTCAACGACACGCGCGTCATTCCGGCGCGTCTGTTTGGCACCCGCACACGCGGCGAGAATGTTCAGGCCGTCGAGGCGACCTTGCACAAGCGCATCAGCCCGAACGGCTGGACCGCCTTCATGCGCCCGGGCAAACGTCTCGAGATTGGCGATCAGGTGGTGTTTGGCCCGCATGTAGATCGCGCAGGCGAGGGCCAAACCCTGACCGCGACGGTCGAGTCCAAGGGCGAGGGCGGGGAGGTGAACCTGTCGTTCGGATGCTCCGGCGTTGAGCTCGACCTCGCTATTGCCGCCATCGGCCTGATGCCACTACCGCCCTATATCGCCGCCAAGCGCGCAGAGGATGAGCGCGACCGGCGCGACTATCAGACCGTCTATGCGCGTGAAGACGGCTCGGTCGCTGCACCGACGGCGGGCCTGCATTTTACGCCCGAATTGCTGGATCTGCTCAAAGCCAAGGGTGTGTCCTTGCACTTTGTGACGCTGCATGTCGGGGCAGGGACCTTCTTGCCGGTCAAGACCGACGATCTGACCGATCACAAGATGCATGCCGAATATGGGGTGGTGTCGGCTCAAACCGCAGATGCCCTCAATGGGGTGCACGCCAGCGGTGGCCGGATCATCTGTGTCGGCACGACCAGCCTTCGTCTGCTGGAAAGTGCGACGGACGAGGACGGAGTGATCCGCGCCTTTGCCGACGACACCGCCATCTTCATCACCCCCGGCTATCGCTTTCGCGCCGCTGACGGCCTGATGACCAATTTTCACCTGCCCAAATCGACCCTGTTCATGTTGGTCAGCGCCTTTGCAGGGCAAGCCCAGATGCGCGAGGCCTATGAACGCGCCATCGCTACGGGCTATCGCTTCTATTCCTATGGCGACAGTTCCCTGCTATGGCGCGCGACCTGATGGCAGAGTTTAGCTTCGACATTCACGCCACCGATGGCGCAGCCCGCACCGGGGTCTTGAAGACCCCGCGCGGGGATATCCGCACGCCCGCCTTTATGCCTGTGGGCACCGCCGGGACGGTCAAGGCGCTGACGGTGGATCAGGTGGCCCAGACCGGCGCCGACATCATCCTTGGCAACACCTATCACCTGATGCTTCGTCCGGGCCCAGAGCGGCTCGAGCGACTTGGTGGTCTGCACAAGTTTATGGGCTGGAACGGTCCGATCCTAACCGACAGCGGCGGCTTTCAGGTCATGTCCCTGTCCGGTATTTCCAAGGTGACCGAAGAGGCGGTGGCCTTTCGCAGTCACATTGACGGCTCCAAGCATATTTTAACGCCCGAGCGGTCGATTGAAATTCAGGCCGACCGCATCGGCTCCGACATCATTATGCAGTTGGATGAGTGCGTATCCTACCCAGCCGACGAGCCCCGCGCCGCCGCTGCCATGAGGCTCTCGGCGCGCTGGGGCGCTCGTTCAAAGGCCGCCTTTGGCGAGCGCGAGAGCCAGGCCCTATTCGGCATCCAACAGGGCTCGACCTTTGAGGCCCTGCGGCGCGAGTCGTCCGAGCGCCTGATCGAAACCGGCTTTGATGGCTATGCCATTGGCGGGCTGGCGGTCGGTGAGGGGCATGAGGCCATGTGCGACACCCTGTCCTTCTGTGCTCCGCTCTTGCCAGTCCATCGCCCACGCTATCTGATGGGAGTGGGTAAGCCGATTGATCTGGTTGAGGCGGTCGCGCGCGGCGTCGATATGTTTGACTGTGTCCTGCCCACCCGCTCGGGTCGCCATGGTCAGGCCTGGACCTGGGATGGTCCCTTGGCGCTTAAAAATGCGCGCTTTGCCGAAGATGACACGCCGCTCGATGAGGCTAGCGCCTGTCCGGCGAGCAGAGCCTATTCCAAGGCCTATCTGCACCATCTGGTGAAATCAGAAGAGATCCTCGGTCAGGTGCTGCTGTCGTGGCACAATATCGCCTTCTTCCAAGCCCTGACGGCTGCCATGCGAGCGGCGATCAGCGAAGGCCGGTTCGAAGCCTTCCGCCGTGAATTCCACGCGCGGCAGGAGCGGTAGCACCGCGTCATTGCGAGGCGCTTAGCGCCGAAGCAACCCAGGGCAACATCAATTCAGGTTCGCGTCAGCCTTCTGGGTTGCTTCGCTGCGCTCGCAATGACGCGGGTGAAAGAAAACAGGCCCTCACCCAACCCTCTCCCTCAGGGAGAGGGCTTCTTCGCTCTAGCCCTTTCCCCCCTTGAGGGGGAGAGGGTTGGGGGTGGG
>CALFYB010000138.1 GCA_937952995.1 uncultured Caulobacteraceae bacterium | reverse complement strand
CCCGCCAAAAGCCGTGAAGCTGCGGCTCAGATTGGTGAAGAGAATGATCTGCCATAGCCAGACCCACCCCGCACAGAGCCAACCATCGGCCATCAGCAGTAAGAACCCCACCCTTGCTGCCCGTACCGCACCTTGCGCCTGCTCTGCCACCTTGACATCAGGACCCGCCAACAGCGGCAGGGCAGAAGCCGCCGATATTACCGCTGCTATGCCAAAGGCCGCTGTGGCACCGATGGTCGTTAGGGCCCATCCGCCCAGAACGGGACCCAATATGCCCACGCCGGTCGCTAGGGCCTCGCGTGCGCTAACCTGTTGGCCGCGATGTTCTGCGTCTCCAAGAGCCGCGAAATAGGCATGATAACTGGTCCAATAGAGCATATCGGCCACAGCCCAGGCGACGCAGAGGGCGAGCAGATAGAGGCTTGCGCCTGATACATGCGGCAAGATCAGATAGGGCACTGCCTGCAACAGGCTGCCGAGCATGACGACGGGTTTCAGACCCCAACGCTTTCCCGCCATGAGGGTTAAGGGCCGAAGGCAAAACCGTCCCGCTAGGATCAGAGAAATCGACCCCAAAACCAGCGGCACACTGACCCCCGCCTTCAACAGATAGACCGCAAAAAACACCCCGCCGACATTCATGGCCAAGGCATGGAGGCCATAATGCAGGTTGAGTAGATTGACGGTCTTGTTGCCTAGGAACGACACGGTGGTTCACATCTCTCGATTGTGGTTCCAGCGTGCTGGGGATTCGCAGCCATTAGCAATTGCTTTGCCCCCCGCCCACCTCCGTGTTCCCCGCGAAGGCGGGGAATGAGCCGGTGAGTGGGGGGCGAGGGCCTTGTTCTATCCACCGCGTCATTGCGAGCGCAGCGAAGCAACCCAGGGGTCTGACACGAACCGAAATTGATGCTCCACTAGGTTGCTTCGGCGCGATGCGCCTCGCAATGACGCATGTGAGGACGGCGCAAAGCCCTCTAAATCCATGTTCCCCGCGCAGAGATCGAGAACGTACCCCCCACTCCCAACCCTCTCCCCCTCAAGGGGGAAAGGGCTTTGTCACTTAGCCCTCTCCCTGTGGGAGAGGGTTGGGTGAGGGCCTTGTTTTCTTGTTAAAAAAGTCCCCCTACCCCCGCTGCGCGGGTACTTCCCCCAGAGGGGGAAGATTTGCTTTTTCTTGGATCTTCCCCCTCTGGGGGAAGTGGCCCGAAGGGCCGAAGGGGGCCTCCCCCTAAACCGCCCGCATCAGATAACGCACCGTCTTCTCGCCACCCAAAATCTTCGCAGACCCAATCTCGCTGAACCCTTGGGCCAGATGGAAGCGGTCGGAGGCGAGGTTGGGGGGCGCGCTGTTGACTTCGCAAAGGATCCGTTCGTGTCCGGCCTCAGCCGCAGCGACAAACAGTTCGGCATAGAGGCGCTGCGCGAGCCCGCGGCCACGGGCGTGATCGGCGACCACCACGCGGTCGACATAGACGAACCGCTCATAACGGGCGCGCAGCCACAGGAAGTTGGGGCTGTCATAGGCCGCGTCCTGATCCATCGCGATCAGGAACGCGTCGTCCGTGCCGACCTGCTTGGACCAAAAGGCCATGGCCACCAGAGCCGCAAACCGTTCCGGCTCTAGCCAGGACAGTTCCACCGCATGGGCATTGTTGAGCGCCAACAGGGCCGGGGAGGGCACCAGCGGCAAGAGGTTTCCCTCCATGTCGCCCTCAGCCTAGATCAACGACCCATGACAGTGCTTGAATTTCCGGCCCGATCCGCAAGGGCAGGCCGAGTTGCGGCTGGTGCGGTCCCAGCCGTCGGGCAGGGCGGTGATGGGCAGGCTGGCGCGCTGATCGGCGGGCATAGCGTCGGGGATGCCGCCGCTATAGCGCTCGTTCTCGCCGGTATTGGGGTCCATATGGACCTCGATCAGCCCGGCATTGGGCGCGGGGGCCTCTTCGGGTTGGAAGCGGAACTCGACGGTCATCAGCCAACGGGTGGTGTTCATCCGCAGGTCGCTGAGCAGCTTTTCGAACAGCGAGAAGGCCTCGGTCTTGTACTCGTTTAGCGGATCGCGCTGGCCATAGCCGCGCAGGCCGATGACGTTGCGCAGGTGATCCAGATGCATCAGGTGCTCGCGCCATTGCAGGTCGATCATCTGGAGCAGGAAGTTCTTTTCCAGCTTGCGCATCTGCTCATCGCCCAGTTCGGCGAGGCGGGTGGCGGCGCGTTCATCAGCCGCCGCCAGAATGCGGGCCTGCATCTCTTCGTTGGCAATACCGTCTTCGGCCGCCCATTCGCGCAGGGGCAAGGTCAGGCCAAGGACGTTCTCGGTCCGCTCGAGCAGACCGTCAATGTCCCAATTTTCGGCATAGGCCTTGGGTGGCAGGTGACGCTGGACCAGGTCCTCGACCGTGTCCTGACGCATCTCGGTAATGATTTCCGAGAGGTCTTCGGCCTCCATGAACTCTTGGCGCTGTTCAAACACGGCCTTGCGCTGGTCATTGACCACGTCGTCGTACTTGAGCAGGTTTTTACGGATTTCGAAGTTGCGCTGCTCCACCCGGCGCTGGGCGGTGGCGATGGCGCTGTTCAGCCACTTGTGGGTAATGGCCTCGCCTTCTTGGACGCCGAAGGTGCGCATGATGCTGTCGAGGCGATCCCCGGCAAAGATACGCAGCAGATCGTCTTCGCAGGACAGGAAGAACTTCGAGGTGCCCGGGTCGCCCTGACGACCGGTCCGGCCGCGCAGCTGGTTGTCGATGCGGCGGCTTTCGTGACGCTCGGTGCCCAGAACGAACAGGCCTCCGGCGGCCAAGGCCTTTTCACGGCGATCGGCAATGTCGGCCTCGATCACGGCAACCTGAGCCTTTTCCATCTCGGGCGTGACTTCAATGCCCATGCCGCGCTGTTCTTGACGCCAGCGGGTGATGCGCATCTCGGCATTGCCGCCGAGTTGGATGTCGGTGCCGCGACCGGCCATGTTGGTGGCGATGGTCACCGAACCGGGCGAGCCGGCATCGGCCACGATCATGGCCTCCTGCTCGTGATAGCGCGCGTTCAGCACATTGTGCGGAATGCCGGTGCGCATCTTGCCCTCATGCTCGAACTTGTGAGCCTTGAGGATCTCCGACAGGGTCTCGGACTTTTCGATGGAGACCGTACCGACCAGAACCGGTTGGCCGCGCGTGAAACAGTCTTCGATCTGTACCAGAATGGCAGCGTTCTTCTCGCGCTCGGTGCGATAGACCTCGTCGTCGATGTCGATGCGCATGACGGGGCGGTTGGTCGGAATCTCGGTCACGTCCATCTTGTAGATGTCGTGGAATTCCGAGGCCTCGGTCGAGGCGGTGCCGGTCATGCCCGACAGCTTGGAATAGAGGCGGAAATAGTTCTGGATCGTCACCGAGGCGAGGGTCTGGTTCTCGGGCTGGATGTCCGCCCCTTCCTTGGCCTCGATGGCCTGGTGCAGACCTTCGGACAGGCGACGACCGCTCATCATCCGGCCGGTGAACTCGTCGATCAGGATGACCTCGCCGCCCTTGACGATATAGTCCTTGTCGCGCTGATAGAGCTTGTGCGCGCGCAGGGCCTGATTGATGTGGTGCACCGCCGAGACGTTGGCAGGATCATAGAGGCCGGCTGAGTCGGGCTCGAGGTGCCCCGCCTCCATCAGCATCTCTTCGACCTTTTCAGAGCCATATTCGGTCAACAGGACCTGGCGCTGCTTTTCGTCATGATCATAGGTCGCCTCATCGACGATCATCTCTTTCACGACGCCGTCGATGATCCGATAGAAATCGGAGCGATCTTCGGTTGGGCCGGAAATGATCAGAGGCGTGCGGGCCTCATCGATCAGGATGGAGTCCACCTCGTCGACGATAGTGAAGTGATGGCCGCGCTGGACCATTTCCTCTGTCGAATAGACGAGGTTGTCGCGCAGATAGTCGAAGCCGAATTCGTTGTTGGTGCCGTAGGTAATGTCGCTGCGATAGGCGCGCTGACGATCACCTTGGCTCAGGCCATTGACGATCACCCCGACCGACATGCCCAAGAATCGGTAGACCTGACCCATCCACTCGCTGTCGCGCTTGGCCAGATAGTCATTGACGGTGATGACGTGAACGCCCTTACCGCTCAAGGCGTTGAGATAGGTTGGCGCAACAGCGACCAGTGTCTTACCTTCGCCGGTCCGCATCTCCGAGATGCCGCCCTCGTGCAAAACCATGCCGCCGACGAGCTGCACATCATATTGGCGCTGGCCGAGGGTCCGCTTGGAGGCTTCGCGCACAACAGCAAAGGCTTCTGGCAAAATAGAATCTAACGATTCACCTTTAGAAATTCGTTCTTTAAATGAATCTGTCTTACCTCGAAGAGATTGGTCGTCTAGTGATGAAATTTCTGCCTCAAATTTATTAACTTGCTGAGCAATTTTTGCAAGCTCTTTTATGGCTCGACCCTCACCAGCGCGCAAGACCTTGTCTAGTAAACCCACAAAGCTCCTCTACTGATGACTAATTTTGATTGGATAAATACTTAGTGGCTTATCGTATTAGAAAATTACGCCCCACCGCACACGCAGTAATACCTGCAGCAATGGTGATTTTGGCTTCAGCCAGGGCCCTAACCCCCTCCTGTATTGAAGCTCCAGTGGTCACCAGATCATCAATCAAAATTACTGCTCTCTGAGAAATTGGTGAACTTTTTACTGTAAACGCATGGCTCATATTTTCTTTGCGCTGTGATCCATTCAAATTACTCTGATCTTTGATCTTCTTGATTGGTTTTAGTATTGGTAAGTAAATTGCATCAATATTCTGCTGATTTAACTGAATTATTACTTCCAGTGCTAAGTCCTTAATATGATCCCTGCCCCTTTTTCTAATTGCACTTAACTGTGAGGG
>CALFYB010000137.1 GCA_937952995.1 uncultured Caulobacteraceae bacterium | reverse complement strand
CTCTCCCTGTGGGAGAGGGTTGGGTGAGGGCCTTATTCCTATTTCGCTCCCCCCTCACCAATCCGGATGCGGCTCCGCCAGCCCTAGCGCCTCTTCTATCCGGCGGCGGGTCGCGGCGGTGATGCCTTCAGGCAGATCGTCGGGGTGGAACCAGTCTGCCTCGTGGATTTCGCCAACCGAGGTGGCCTGCCCCTGTTCCCAGCTTTCGATGCGGTAATAGAGAACGTGATCGCCGCGGTGGCGGGCATGGTTATTGTGCACGGAGAGCAGCCGGGGGCGCGAGGTTGCCACAATCCCCACCTCTTCCACCAGTTCGCGGACCATCGCCGCCTCAGCCGCCTCGCCCCGGTCAACGCCGCCGCCGGGCAGGTACCAGCCCTTAATGTAGGTGTGCTGGATCAGCAGGACCCGGCCCGCCTCATCCGTGACCAGACCGCGAACGCCCAAGGTCATGCCGCGCTCTAGCCGAAACAGGAGATGAAAAAAGGGCCGTAAGAGCGGCTCAATCCGTCGACGCCAAACCATGGAAAATCCTAACAAGAACCCTGCGACATCATAGCGGCACCCTTGCCCTAAAGGCCCATGATCGCTAAAGGCGGACAACGACATTCGAACCGGAGCCGCATCATGATCGCGCTGCTGACCATCTTCATCTTTATTGCTGCCCTTTTCGCCCTAAACATCTTCGATACCGGCCGTCCCGACTAGGCTGAAAGTAATATGACCGACTTGCCGGAGCCTTCGTCGCGCGGAGTCGCCCTGATTACGGGCGGTGGACGGCGAATCGGCAAGGCGATTGCCATTGCCGTTGGCGAGGCGGGCTTTGACGTCGCTATTCACCACCGCGGCCGTGCCGATGAGGCACAGGAGGTGGTCCAGAGCCTTCACGCTTTGGGCCGCAAGGCCACGGCCTTTAGCGCTGATCTGGCGATCGAGGCCGAAGTTCAAGCTCTGGTTCCGTCCGTCACAGCGGCGCTGGGCCCTGTGACCCTGCTGATCAACAACGCCTCCCTGTTCGAAGACGACCGGATCGAGACCCAGACCCGCGCCACTTGGGACGCGCATATGGAGACGAACCTCAGAGCACCGATTGTGCTGGCCCAAGCCATGGCCGCCGCCCTGCCTGAGGACGCCGAGGGCCTGATCCTCAACCTGCTCGACCAGCGGGTCTTGAAGCTCAATCCGCTATTTTTTAGCTATACGCTGAGCAAGGCGGCCCTTTGGCAAGCGACCAAGACGCTGGCCCAGGCCCTTGCGCCGCGCATCCGGGTCAATGGGATTGGGCCGGGCCCGACCCTGCCCTCAATCCATCAGGCAGCCGGGGAATTTGAGGCCGAAGCCGCAAACACCCTGTTGCAACGACGCGCTGATCCAAGCCAAATCGCTCAGGCTGTGCGCTATCTGATTGACGCAAGGTCGGTCACCGGCCAGATGATCGCCATCGATGGGGGTCAGCATCTGGCTTGGCGAACTCCCGATATCCTTGGCGATTGAGTCCAGCAGGAAACGCCCCTTGAACGCCCCCACCCCCTTCACCCAGACCGACGCCCCCAGCGGCCCTGCCCGGATTACGGGTTTGAAGGTCTTTGTCCGCGCCCTGCGTCTGGATGTTGAAATCGGCATTTACGCGCACGAACATGGCCGCGTCCAACCGCTGATCATCGATGTCGAGTTGGATGTGATCCCGTCAGGTGCCGCAACCGGCTTTGCCCATATTGCCGACACGTTGAACTATGAGGTCGTGGTGGCCAAGGCCCGCGCTGTCGCCGATGCCGGTCACATCCTGCTAGTCGAGGCCTTTGCTGAGCGGCTGGTTCAGGCCTGCCTTGACGATCCCCGCGTGACTCGGGCCCGCGTCCGCATCGAAAAGCCAGAGGCGCTCGCCCCTGCCGCCGAGGCTGCAGGCGTCGAGATCACCGCCGAACGGGCCTAAATCTGCGCTAGGCCCTAGCGTCTGGGCCTTGGCGGTGCCACTTAAGGCTCTGCCTCAAGCCCGCGAGAAGCCCCATGCGCACTGACCAGCCAACCCCGATCCGCCTAGCCGACTATCAGGCCTTCGCCTTTGCCATCGACAGCACGGTGTTGGACTTTCAGCTAGAACCCAGCGCGACCAAGGTGCGGGCCGTCTTGCAAGTTCGACGCACAGGTGATGGGGCCGCCCCCCTTCGACTGGACGGCGTGCGGCTAAAGCTGCTCAGCGTTGCTATTGATGGCGAGATCCTGCCGCGCGAAGCCTATGAGCTGACCGAAGAGGCCCTGATCCTGACGTCTGTTCCCGACCAGTTCGAACTGACCACCGAGGTTGTCATCGACCCCGCCGCCAATGTCGCTCTCGAGGGGCTCTACATGTCCGGTGGACGGTTTTGCAGTCAGTGCGAGGCTGAGGGCTTTCGCAAGATCACCTACTTCCCCGACCGGCCCGACGTCCTTTCCCGCTACACGGTTCGGATGGAAGCCGACGCCAAGGCCTTCCCGCGCCTGCTATCCAACGGCAATCTGGTCGAGCACGGCCCAGCGGCGGACGGCCGTCACTATGCCGTCTGGAACGACCCCTTCCCCAAGCCCTGCTATCTGTTCGCGCTCGTTGCCGGGGAACTGGACGAGCTGGCCGACAGCTTCGTGACCATGACCGGACGCACCGTCGATCTGCGCATCTATGTCGACCCCGGCCAAGCCAGCCGCGCCGTCTATGCGATGGACGCCCTCAAGCGCTCGATGGCTTGGGATGAGCAGGCCTTTGGCCGTGAATATGATCTGGACCTGTTCATGATCGTGGCCGTCCGCGACTTCAATTTCGGCGCGATGGAAAATAAGGGCCTCAACATCTTCAACTCGTCGCTATTGCTGGCGGACGAGGCGACGGCGACCGACTTTGACTATGAGCGGATTGAGAGCGTCGTCGCCCACGAATATTTCCACAACTGGACGGGCAACCGCATCACCTGCCGCGACTGGTTCCAGCTCTGCGTCAAGGAAGGCCTGACGGTCTATCGTGACCAGACCTTCTCTGGCGATCAACGCGGCGCGCCGGTGCAGCGCATCAAGGACGTCAAGGCCCTGCGCGCAAGGCAGTTTACCGAAGATGCAGGCCCTCTGGCCCATCCGGTCCGCCCCGACGCCTATATGAAGATCGATAATTTCTACACAGCGACCATCTATGAGAAGGGCTCCGAGCTGATCCGGATGCTGCACACCCTTCTGGGCCAGCAGACCTTCCGCGCCGGGATGGATGTTTATTTCGAGCGTTGGGATGGGCAGGCGACCACCGTCGAGGCCTTTATCCAGTGCTTTGCTGACGCCTCAGGCCAAGACCTCAGCGCCTTTTTCCAATGGTACGGGCAGGCCGGAACGCCAAAACTGAGCGTGACCACCGCCTATGATGCGGCGGCCAAGACCTTGAGCCTGACCCTGTCGCAGCAGACCGCCCCGACCCCCGGCCAGCCGACCAAGGTGGCCTTGCCCCTGCCGGTCCGGATTGGATTGCTCGATCAAGACGGCCGGGTGCAGACCTTTATCGCCCCGGACAGCGACGCCCTGACCGACCAGACCGTTCTGGTTCTGAACGGTGCCGAGCAGACCTTCGTGCTGACCGACGTGGCCCGTACGCCCGTGATCTCTGCCCTGCGCGGCTTTTCCGCCCCGGTGCATCTCGAAACCGACGCCCCGCCGCAGGATCGCTATGTCCTACTGGCCGCCGATCCGGACCTATTTAATCGCTGGGAAGCGGGCCAAGGCCTAGCCAGCGACCTGATCCGCGCCCGCGCCAGCGGTACGCCAGATCTGGACGGGGAAAAGCTGTTCGCCGCCGCCATGGGCCGCGCCTTGAACGACCAAGCCGCCGAACCGGCTTTCAAGGCCCTGTTGCTTGGCCTGCCGACGGAGCAGGAAATGGCCATGAGCATGGTCCCTGCCGATCCCGCCGCCATCCATGACGCCCGCAATGCCCTGCGCAGTGTTTTGGCTAGCGACCTGCACGATCTCCTGACCGATCTGCATGAGGGCATGAGCGCGCAAGGCCCGTTCTCACCTGACGCGATGGGCGCGGGTCGGCGCGCCCTGCGAAACGCCGCGCTCGACCTCTTGACCGCAAATCCCAGCGAGCGCGTCGTGGCCCGCGCTCAAGATCATTATCAGGCTGGCTCGAACATGACCGACATGATGGGCGGCCTTTCGGCCCTGCTCAGCCTCGGCGGTACAGTGCTCGACAAGGCTCTGGACGACTTCTTCCAACGCTGGAGCGCCGAGCCCCTCGTGATCGACAAGTGGTTCGCCTTGCAGGCGCGCAATCCAGCCCTTGATGCGCTGGACCGGGTCATCGCCCTGACCGAGCACCCAGCCTTCGAAGCCCGCAACCCCAACCGCCTGCGCGCTCTGGTCCAGACCTTTGCCTCAGCCAATCCAGCACGGTTCCATGATGAGAGTGGGTCTGGATACCGGTTCCTCGCCGATCAGATCCTCGCCGTTGATAGCTTCAACCCGATGACGGCGGCGCGTCTGGTGGAGCCGCTCGGCGGATGGAAACGCTATCGCTCAGACCTCGGAGCCCTGATGAAGGCGGAACTGGTTCGAATCTCGAACCATCCGGGCCTGTCCAAAAATGTCAGCGAACTGGTCGGCAAGGCCCTGATCTAGCCGACCCGCCCTGACAAAAACCTGTGGGAAAGCGGCTATACACAGGTCAAATACAATAAGGCATTAACCAATACCTATCAGCCCGTGACACGACTCTCCGGTCTCGCCTATTGTGCGCACAGGTGAATCGGGTCGCAAGATCCGTGGGTTGAGGATGGGCATGGCCAGACGAGGCGCAAAGCGGAGGGTTAAGGACACGACCCCGCGCGCCTTGACGCCAGCGCGCTGGAGTTGGGTCAGCGTTCTGATGGCCGTGAGCCTCTTTGCGCTCTACGCCCTTTTCCTTGTCTATCCCCTACTCACTGGCACAGATTTGGCGCTAGCCCTTGGGCTTGGGCTATCGGCTTCACGATCTTTCAGCCTGTTTGCAGGGCTCGCGCCCCTCGTCGCGGGTCTGGGCCTTGTGGTCTTGATGGTTCAGCAGTTGCGCCGCACAGGTCAGCCCCATGACGCCGTCTCAGAAGGTGAAAAACGCGCGAGGCTGACCCTTCAAGCCGCAGGCTGCGGCGGTTGGGACTGGGACCTCAGCACCGATGAAATCCAACTGTCTGGCGTCACCGCCGCCCTGTTTGGCTGGGCAACGGCCATAAGGGTCTCGCCCGGCAACCTGCTCGCCAAGATTAGCCCCGACCATCGCACGGCTGTGCACGACGCCTTTCGGCTAGCCCATACTGATGGCCGGATTGACCTTAGCTTTGCCGTGCCAACCGTCGGCGGCCCCTCACGTTGGATCACCCTACGCGGTCAGGCCTCAAGCCGCTCGCCGCAAGGTGCCCCCCTGCAGATGAGCGGCGTCGCCGTGGACGTCAGTGCCGAGCGCTATGCCCTAGCCAAGGCCAGTATGGCCGAGCGCAGACTGCGCGATGCCGTCGATCT
This sequence comes from uncultured Caulobacteraceae bacterium, assembly GCA_937952995.1. Taxonomy (GTDB): domain Bacteria; phylum Pseudomonadota; class Alphaproteobacteria; order Caulobacterales; family Caulobacteraceae; genus CAISGS01. Next base: position 719 of record CALFYB010000137.1, on the reverse strand, counting down.
GATCAGCCAAGCCTTTGCCCTCTGGGATCGGCATGGCCGCCTCGTCATGTGGAACCCACACTACCAAACCTTCTTCAAGATTGATGAGAGCTTCCTAATCCCGGGCGCGGCCCGCGACGGGATCAACCGCATCGTGATGATGAACATTGCACGCGAGCACCCAGCGGATGAAACGCGGCCGGGTGAGCGGATCATTGAAATGGTCGGCGGCCGCTGGCTTAGCCTCTCAGAGCGGCGCACCACTGACGGCGGGCTGGTCCTAACCGCCTCAGACATCACCGCCCTCAAGGCCAGAGACGCCACACACGACCATAAGGAATTGGCGCTGCAGCAGGCCGTTGATGAGCTCGAGATGGGCAAGCAGCAACTGACCGAGCTTGCTGAAAAATACTCCATCGAGAAGATCCGAGCGGAAAGCGCCAATCGGTCAAAAAGCGAGTTCTTGGCCAATATGAGCCACGAGCTTAGAACGCCCCTGAACGCCATCAACGGATTTTCGGAGATCTTGGCTGGCGAGATGTTCGGCCCCCTCGGCGACCGTCGCTATAAGGAATATTCGCAAGATATTCTAAGTTCCGGCCAGCACCTCTTGGCCCTGATCAACGACATTCTCGACATGTCTAAGATCGAAGCGGGCAAGATGAGCCTGAAACGTGAGCCGATCCACATCGAAGATGTCGTGGAAGACGCGATCCGGCTGATGCGCAATCGCGCTGAAG
>CALFYB010000136.1 GCA_937952995.1 uncultured Caulobacteraceae bacterium | reverse complement strand
TGATCCCGCAAAGAAGGACGCCCCGCGCCTTGACTGCCTTTAGCGTCTGTCCAGATTTTGGGGCCTTGAGATCGGTGTCAGCCGTCTGGCTAGCCGCCGCCTTGGATGAGGCTTGGTCAGATACCGGGCGATCGGAGGGAGCGTTGCAGGCGGCCAGCGTCAGAACGGCAAGGAATCCCATCCATATTCCGCTCAGCCCTCGACGCTCGATGCGCAGGGGACTAACAGTCAGGACTTGCGACAGTTTGCGAGGGATCGTCACGCGCTCATGACCCATTCCAAAACGCCCGAATCCAGCGTCAACGCGCCAAGTTTGGACCCTCACGACGCGCTTGGCCAGCAAACCCGACTGCTTCACGACCGCAATCGTCCGATTGAGGCCGTCCGCACGGTCAATCCGCCGGTCCAGCGCGGCTCGACCATCCTGATGGCCAACTCCGACGCCCTCTATGACCATGACCTTTTGACCTATGGCCGCGCAGGCCTGCCGATCCATAAAAGCCTGATGGGAGCCCTCAGCGACTTGGAGGGGGCCATCGGCACGCGCCTGTTTCCCTCTGGGCTGGCGGCCATCACTGGCGCGCTGCTGGCGGTCTTGAGGGCTGGTGATGGGGTTCTGGTGCCAGACTGCGCCTATGCCCCCACCCGCCGCTTTTGCGATACCGTCCTCAAGCGCTTGGGCATGGAGATCGTCTATTTCCCGCCGACTGCCAGCGCCGAAGAGATCATGGCCTTGGCAACGGACCGCACCCGCGTGGTCCTGATCGAATCGCCTGGCTCCTTGACCTTCGAGATGCAGGACGCCCCCGCCATCGCCGCCATCGCCAAGGCACGCGGGATCATCAGCATGATGGACAATACCTGGGGCGCAGGCCTGCTGTTCAAGCCGCTGGCCCACGGGATAGACATCAGCATCCAAGCCCTGACCAAATATGTCGGCGGCCATTCGGACGTCTTTATGGGCTCGGCCTCGACCCGCGATCCGGCCCTCTTACAAATGCTCGATGATGCGGTCTGGCAGGTTGGGTGGGCGACCTCGTCCGAAGACGCCTATCAGATGCTGCGCGGCCTTCGCACCCTATCGGTGCGGCTAGAGCGCCACGGCAAGAGCACCCTCGACATCGCTCAGTGGCTGCGCGAACAGCCTCAGGTCAGCGAAGTCCTCTGCCCCGCCCTGCCCGGCGCACGCGGCCATGAGATCTGGGCCAGAGACTATGATGGCCTGTGCGGCCTGTTCAGCTTCATCCTTACACCCGGTCCAAAGGTGGCAGTCGATGCCCTGATCAACAGCCTCCAGCTCTTCGGTCTTGGTTTCTCCTGGGGCGGCTATGAAAGCCTCGCCATCCCCTGCGACCCCCAACTGGTCCGCACCGCCGCCGATCCAAAGCTGCAAGGGCCCCTGATCCGTCTGCACATCGGGTTAGAAGATGTCGCCGACCTCAAAGCCGACCTCGCCAAGGGTCTGGCGGCCTATAGCGCGGCTTGCGTGTAAAATACGTTCCCGCAGAGGGCCATGGCCACCCCGACAGGAATCGAACCTGTAACCGTCCGCTTAGAAGGCGGATGCTCTATCCAATTGAGCTACGGGGTGAGGCTTGAGGCAAAGTCTGTAGGGCTAGTGGGTCCAGGGCTGCTTGCGGCCATAGGCGAAATTGTCGGCATAGGCCTTGATGATCTTGCGGGGGGTCTTGGGCTCGGTCACTTGGAAGGCGATGCCGTGGGCATTGGCATAGGCAACAGCCTCGTCCTTGCTGGCGAACTGCAGGCGAACCTGACCGTCCATGTCCGAAGATTGGGTCCAGCCGACCAGCATGTCCGGCGCGCGGGCAGAGGCGGCTTCAAATTCCAAAACCCACTCATGGGTCTTGGCCTTGCCCGATTGCATCGCGGATTTTGCAGGACGATAGATTTTGGCGAGCATGTCTTGGCCCCGAACAAGATGGGTCTGTCTTGGCGTTGCCGCCTAAGACGTCTGATGGTCGGAGCGAGAGGATTCGAACCTCCGACCCTCTGGTCCCAAACCAGATGCGCTACCAGGCTGCGCTACGCTCCGTTCCGTCAGTGGGGGGCTTGTGACACGTCAGAGACAGAACCGCAATGGACCTCTTACGTCTAAACGCTAATTGCTTTGCGCATCAGCTTAAAGATCGCGGTTCCGCGCACCACTTCGCGCTCGCCAACCCGGATCACGCCCTCGACAAAGGCCAGGTCCTTGGTCTTGCGGGTGACGCGTCCTGTGCCGATGACCCACTCCCCGGCCCGCGCCATGCTCAAGAAATCAACGGAAAGGTGAACCGTGACCGAGGCCGTGCCTGTGGCCCGGTGAACGGCAGTCGCCAAGACCCCATCCAAAAAGGTCGACAACATGCCGCCATGGACGATGCCCATGCCATTGCAGTGCCGGTTCAAGGCATGGAAGGCCTGCTCGAAGCCGTGCTCATCGACGCGGTGGAAATAGGGTCCGTTGTGGAGCGTATAGGGACCGCGATTACGGGACTCGACGAAGCCCTCAGGAGGAGCCGGTATGGGCTTGGTGTCAGTCACGCTTAAAGATCCTATGTTTTACCCGGTCGCCGGGATAGATGCCCAGTTGCGCCGCGCGCCCTCCAGCCAGTTCCAAGACGCCGCGAATGGCACCGCCAGAGGGGATCGGGACCTCAGAGTGAGGCACGGCATTGCGCGCGATGGTCAGGATGCGGCCATCCTCGGTGATGAAGATAATATCCAATGAAATCAGTGTATTTCTCATCCAAAAGGCCGCTTCACGCGGGGTTTTGAAGTCGAACAACATGCCCTTGTCCGGCGCGAGGGACTTGCGAAACATCAGGCCGCGATTACGGGTCGCTTCGGTGTCAGCGATCTCGACCGTGAACCTCGTTGTGGCCTTGGAGGTGACGATCTCAAGAGGCTCCTCGCGCAAGGTCGCCGCATGAGCCTGGCTTGGTTGAGCGGAGACCATGACAAGCAGAGCAGAGGCCATCAGGCCCATCAGGCCCATCAGGCTTCGGCGCACCATCGGGTTTGCAGTCATGACCATAGCTCCCTTGACCAAGATGAGGTCTAAGCCTCAGCAATAGCCAAGCGCGGCCTTAGGTCCAACCAAATTGGCAAGGTCAGAGCGCTTTATGCCCGCTCAATCGGCGCGATATCCGCCACGACCAGCCCCTTGGGACCATTGGCGAACCGCACCATGACCTCAGTCCCCGGCTGAAGATCATCCAGACCACCTCGGCGCAGGGTCTCAATATGGACGAAAATATCACCGGGCTCGGTGTCCCGCACGACGAAGCCATAGCCCTTGGTGCGGTTAAACCACTTGACCACGGCCCGCTCGGCCGGACCGGTTGCCTCGAGCAATCGCAGCGCGCCATCAAGACTGTCGCGGCGGGGCGCGGGTCGGTCTCGTCCCTCTGATCGATCCGCGCGATCCGTAGCCTGAGGGTTGGCTGGCTGGGCTTCTGATTCGTCCAACTCTAGGACCTCGTCGACCTGCCAGCCCTTGGCGCGCTTGGCGACCTGACAGACAATGACCGAACCCTCGAGGGCTTCATCCTTGCCATAGAGGCGTAAGGCGGTGATGTGCAGCAGGACATCGTTGCGGCCCGTCATCTGCGGATCGTCGGGGACGACAAAGCCGTAGCCCTTGGACGGATCAAACCGCTTCACGCGCCCGCTGATCTGCACAGCGGGTGCCTGTGGCCCCTCCCCCTCATCGTCAAAACCAGACATAGAGTCCCTCTGGCCCTACCCTGCGCTTCCCCCGGGAATAGTCGCAGTTATGGCGGTCAATCTGTTGGAAAGAACAGTGTGACCCAAGTCAAAAGCCGTCAATCACTCTTTTAAGGCGCAATATAGCCAAAGCAGGTCGGTCAGGCCTTTGTTAGCCCCAGATTTGCGGCCTGCGCTTCTGCCACGGCGCTTCTTTCTCTAGCTGGGCTGCCAGCCTAAAGAGGGTGGCTTCGTCAGCATAGCGGGCCGTGAACATCATTCCGACCGGCAGACCATTGGCCGATGTTTCCAAAGGTAAGGACAGGGATGGCTGGCCGGAGAAGTTGAACGGCGGGGTGAAGGGGAAGACCTGACCCTGACGGCGATTAAGCTCGCGCGGCTCCAAGGCGACCGGGTCGATGAAACCGACCTCAGGCACGGGGGTGCCAAGGACCGGCGACAGATAGATGTCCCAGTCGTTGAAGAAGGCCAAGGTCTGACGATTGAGCATCCGCAGTTCTTGCATACCGCGCAAGGCTTGCTCGCCGGTGACCTTGCGCCCGCCCTTAAGCGCCGCCCAGGTCAGGGGCTCAAGCTCGTGCGGCTCGGGCTCGCGGCCGATCTCGTCGATCAGGCGGCCCATCATTGCTGCGAAGTTGGCGCCAGAGACCGGTCCACGCGCCGTATAGAGCGCGCGGTAGTCGATCCCCATCCCCTGCTCGACCACCTCATGGCCAAGGCCCTGCAGCAGCGCCGCCGTCCGCTCGAGCGCGGCTTGGATCTCTGGGTCGATCGGCCGACCCGACGCCGTCTCCGACGACCAGGCGATGCGGAGCCGACCGGGAGACCGCTCGATTTCTTCCATATAGGGCCGAGCCTTGGGCGGCGCGGGATAGGGATCACCGATTTCGGGCTTACCTGTGGCATCAAGCATCGCGGCACTGTCGCGCACGGTGCGAGTGACCACGTGATCGACCACGAAGCCGATGGCATAGTCGGTTCCGTCTGGCAGGTTCGGAATTCGGTCGCGCGTGACCTTCAGGCCGACAAGACCGCAGCAGGCCGCTGGAATACGGATGGAGCCAAGACCATCGCTGGCATGGGCCATGGGCACGATCCCCGCCGCCACGGCTGAGGCCGATCCTCCTGATGATCCGCCCGAAATGTGCGCGGGGTTCCAAGGATTGCGGCAAGGCCCCAGCAAAGCGCCCTCGGTCGTGCCGGTAATGCCATATTCAGGCGTGTTGGTCTTACCCAGCGGGATCACCCCGGCCTCGCGATAGCGCCGGGTCAGGCCACCGTCCGCCTGATCGACCATATGCTGCGCAAAGCGGCTGCCGGAGCTGCGCGGCCAACCGGCCACGGGCATGCCAAGGTCCTTGATCAGGAACGGAACCCCCTTGAACGGACCGTCGGGCAAGGGCCCCTGCGCGGCCTTTCGGGCATCGTCATAGCCCTTATAGACCACCGCATTGAGTGACGGATTATGGCGCTCAACGCGCTCAATGGCTGCCTCGACCAGTTCGGCGGGCGAAACCTCCTTGCGGGCCACCAGATCAGCGAGGCCCAGCCCGTCATAGTCTGAATAGTCATCCATGCTCATAGCCTTAGCCCCCAGTGAGAAACGCCATCTTTGCAACCGGCTGCAGTCCCGGCCCGTCTTTTTTCAAACTCTTGAACGCCAAATCCGCCGCGTCTAGCGCCTGATCCATGTCGGCCAAGGTCATGGCTGCGCACATGAACATATTGTGCCAAGGGTGCACATAGACCCCCTGCGCCAGCATCTGGCTGGACCAGTGAAAGCCGTTACGCAGGTCTGGATCGTCGTCGAACAGGAAAAGCGGCATCTGAACCGGTCCGGTTACCCTGAAGCCAAACCCGTGCGCCGCCGCACGTTCGCGCAATCCGTCGGCCAGATGTTGGCCCAGCGCCTCAAGATGGCCGAGATAGTCCGTTTCCCGGATCAGCCGCAGGGTCTCCAACGCCGCCGCCATTGGGGCCGCCTGATACCAGAACGAGCCGGTGGCATAGATCGCCGCTGCCCCCTTGCGGGCCGTGTCCGAGCCCAGCAGGGCCGAGATCGGATGGCCGTTGGCGATGCACTTGCCCCAGGTCGACAGGTCTGGCTGCACGCCAAGGCGTGACCAACTGCAATCGCGGCTCAGCCGAAAGCCTGCGCGGACATCATCGACCACCAGCATAGCGCCGGTCTGATCGCAAAGCTGGCGCGCGCGCTGGGCATAGGCGGGGTCCGGTTCGGCCTGATCGACAAAGGCGTCATGTTTAAAAGGCGCGGCAAAAATAGCGGCCAGATCGTCGCCCGCCTCTGCGACGGCGGCTTCAAGACTGGCGACATCATTATAGTCGCAGAAGATCTGATGGGACCGCTCGCTGTCTAGCGCACCGGTTGGGCGGGGTGTGCACCATGGGGCCGAGCCATGATAGGCCCCGCGCGCGCGAATGATGGTCTTGCGCCGGGTCTGGGCCCTAGCCGTCACCAGCGCCATGGTCGT
>CALFYB010000135.1 GCA_937952995.1 uncultured Caulobacteraceae bacterium | reverse complement strand
GAAATAGGCTCTCGCCCCATCCCAGGCGCAGAACAGGGCGAGCTGTTCGGGGGTGGTCAGCAAGATGTCTGGCGGATTGGCCTTTTGCCTCTGGCGCTTGGACAGGTTGGTATCGCCCGTGCGGGACTCGACGCGGATGGGCAGGCCCATCTCCTCGATCGGAGCCATCAGGTTACGGGCCACATCCACGGCCAAGGCCTTGAGCGGCGAGATATAGAGGGTGTGGATCCCCTCGGGACGCTCTGTGGCTGGGGTCTGGCTCAGGTCAATGAGGCTGGGCAGGAAGCCTGCCAAGGTCTTGCCGCCGCCGGTCGGGGCGATGAGCAGCACATGGCGGCCCGCCTTTGCCCTTTGCACCATCGCGATCTGATGGTCGCGCGCAGCCCAGCCCTTCGCCGCGAACCAGTCTTGAAACTGGCTCGGCAGGATGCTGGTCTGAGACGGCGCGGGGCGCTCCATGGGGCGGGCTGAACCTGCTGGCAGATGGCGGAATTTACGCCGCCTCTATAGCAGCTTTGCGCCAGACCTTAGGCCTTTGTCGGCAGGTCGAAAATCAGCAGGCTCGAGGTGGCGCTGGCATAGAGGTTCCCGGCGGCGTCCGTGACCTTGCCCTCGGCGAAGGCAGCGCGGCGGCCCATGGTAATGACGATGCCCTCGGCCGTGATGGGGCCGGTCTTGGCGGTCATGGCCTTATGGTAGCTGACCTTGAGCTCCAGCGTCGTGTAGCCTTGACCGGGCTTGAGCTTGGAATGGACCGCGCAGGCGAGGGCAGAGTCGAGCATGGTTGCCGCATAGCCGCCGTGGACCGTACCGATGGGATTATAGACATCCTCTGTCGGGGTGCCGCCGAACACGACCTTGCCCTCTTCGACCGAGACGGCGGTAAAGCCCAGCGTCGTGCCGATGCCCCGGCGGGTTCCACCGCTCTGGAACGCGGCTTGAAGCTGCTCGAGGCCGGACATTTCGGCAAAGGCCTTGGGTTCAGTGGTCATGATAGGGTCTTTCGGGGCTAGGGGAGGCGAGCCCCACGCGGGCGCGCAGGGCAAGACGAGACTGTTCTAAAAGGCGAAGGGATAGGGCCTCATCCTCGACGGCGCGCGATAGGGCGAGGGCTCCGGCCAGTTCTGCGATCAGGGATGAGGCCAAGGCCATCGGGTCTGGCGTGGTTTCAGGCAGGTAACTGGCCATCAGCCGAACCATACCGCGCACGCCCGTGTCAAAGGCCGGCCTAGCCAAGGCCGGAAGCCGGGCAGATTGCCCGATTAGGCAGGCGACGGGACAGCCTCGGTCTGGCCGATCGCGGTGGTCTGCGGTCAAATAGCTATCGATAAACGCACCAAGCGCCGCTGGACCGGAACGATTTTCAATGGCCCGGTGTCTTTGGGCGTCGGCATCTTCAAACATGGTTTTGACCGCTGCAGCGATCAGGGCGTCTTTGGAAGCGAAATGGGCATAGAACCCGCCATGGGTCAGGCCCACCTCCTGCATCAGGGCCGCAACCCCGACCCCTTGCGGGCCATGGGTGCGGATCTGGGCTGCAGCGGCCTTGAGGACCCGGTTGCGGGTCTGGAGTTTCTGGTCACTGGAATAGCGCACGGGCCGCCCTCCGGCTTCATATGATGATCGTCATGTAAATTGATGCGACCCGTTAGGCAAGGCGCGGCTCGAGCCATCTCTTTGCATTGGTGCGTCGAGGGGTTAAGCCGACGAGATTGATCCCCTTTGAGGCCCCGCTTGCCCGAAATCATCCCCATCACCGATCCAGACGATCCGCGCATCGCCGCCTATCGCTCCGTCAAGGAGCGCGATCTGGTGGGACGTGAGGGCCTGTTCATCGCTGAGGGCGAGGTGGTGGTTCGGGTTCTGGCGCGCACCCCGCGTCACCAGATGTTGTCGCTGCTGTTGGCCGAGCGTCAGGTGGTTCGGCTAAGCGACCTGTTAGCAGGCTTGCCCGAAGAGGTTCCAGTCTATCAGGCCGCCCAATCGGTCATGGATCAGATCGTCGGCTTTCCGATCCATCGCGGTATATTGGGCTTGGGGCGTCGCTCTGGCCTCACTGACGGAGCGGCGCTGTTGAGCGGCCTACAGCCTGAGGCCTTGGTGGTCGGCTTAAGCGGCCTGTCGAACCACGACAATGTCGGCGGCATTTTTCGCAATGCGGCGGCGTTTGGCGTTGATGCGGTGGTGCTCGATAGCGACTGCTGCGATCCGCTCTATCGCAAGGCCATTCGGGTTTCGGTCGGCGGCGGCCTGCTCGTGCCGTTTGTCCAGCTCGCACCGGGGGTCGATATGGTCGAGCTGTTCGCGGCCCAAGGCTTTGAGACCCTATCGCTTAGCCCGTCAGGTCAGGTCGAGCTCGCCGACTGCCCGCGTCCGAAACGCTGTGCGGTATTGTTTGGGGCGGAGGGGCCGGGACTGTCGGCCTCGGTGCTGGCGCGGACCAAGACCGTGCGTCTGACCATGGCCGGGGGCTTTGACTCGCTCAATGTGGCGACCACCAGCGGCATTGTCCTGCATCATCTGACCCGCAAGGCCTGATGATCGGTGGCCCAGACAAAACTTAGGCCGGTTAGCTTTCGCCAACCGGCCTAAGAATTTCGTCAGAACCAAACGCGCCAGACTAAAAGTCAGTCGCGGCCAGTTATGGCTTTAGACAGCTTGCAGCTGGCCAGCAGACATCTTGCCGCTACGCTGATCCTTTTCGAGGACGTAGCTGATGCTTTGGCCTTCGTTCAGCGTACCCAAACCAGCGCGTTCAACGGCCGAAATGTGCACGAAAACGTCGTTGCCGCCGTCGTTAGGTTGGATAAAGCCGAAGCCCTTTTGGCTGTTAAACCACTTCACGGTCCCGATGGACATAATAGAAACCTTTACGGCATAGAGTGACGTAGCGGCAAAGTTTGCGGCCACGATCAGAATTCGGCGGGGGTCAGGAGTTCAAGTCCGGCGCTCGATCCAGATCGAGCAGAGGAGAGCAACCGAACCATTTCGATATTCGACAGGTGGAGGGTCTCATCTAACTGCCCAATTGGCAAGGGAAATCGCTCTTGACCTGATTCGCGCGCCCAATCCCTGACCTTACGGCATCGGTGCAGCGTGACGAAGTTCGAGACCGCGCGCATGGCGACGCTGGAATCCCTTCCAGACGGTGACCCCATTTGTGGCGGTGCTGTAGGCTCCATAGGGAGCCTTGGGGTCATAGGCCCAGACCCCATCATCTGACGCGATGGTCGCGACGTTGAGATAGCTGTCGAGGTCGCCCTTAGCGTTCAAAGCCCTGTTCAGGAAGGCGGTGATGAAGTGCAGGTTGATGGCATTGATCCGGTCCGTCCGCCAAATTGGATCCGCAAACCAGTCCTGATCCCACATCTGGCTCATCATCTCTTCGGGCACAGGATTAAGCCCTACCGAGTGGCCTGCCTCATGGAAGGTCAGCAGATAGCGGTCCGAATTGACCGCGCCGCCGAAGATCGCCTTGGCACCTGTCGTATAGTCCACCGTCTGATCGTGATCGCCTGCAATGAGCAGCAAGGGCGCTTTGATATTGGCCAGACCCTCTGCGTTCCAAGCCCCCATCGACCCCCCGGCAGGGGCCATTGCGACGATGGCCTTGACGCCCGCAACCTTGCTGAGGCCCTCATCGGCACCGCCCTTGGCAATCTTGGCGACCTCTAGGCCGGGTCCGCCGCCGAACTTGATGGTCGGGCCATTGGCATCGAGCGTCGCGCCCCCTGCTGTGACCACGCCATAGCCGCCCATCGAATAGCCGATCAGCCCAATCTTGCTTGGGTCAATCTGCTCACCGAGCAGGGCGGGTAGCGTGCGGGCGACATAGCCAATATCGAGCGGGCGGCGCAGGAACGGCCCAGAGCGAACCACAGCGGTGGAGCGGTCCGGATCCGGGTCCTGATGATAGATGGCCGCCACGACATAGCCCTTAGAGG
>CALFYB010000134.1 GCA_937952995.1 uncultured Caulobacteraceae bacterium | reverse complement strand
CCCCAAGCTTAGGCTAAACAGGGGCCCCAAAAGGGCCTGTGGATAAGTCAAAGCGCGTAACGTGTTTTCACACACCGCGGGCACGTGCTTTCACCCACTTCGAACACGTGTTTTCACACACCAAATAACGTGTTTTCGCCCACCGCGCCTATCCATAAGATGCTGATTTTTATAACATAAACGGCCCTTTTTAGGCGCTTAACTTACTTAACTATCCTTTTAATAAGATTCCTAACAGACCGTCCTTGAACACGAAGGCTGGTGCCGACGCCCCCTGGCCGACCTATAGGGGTCGCCAGAGGGCTAACCAAAAGATGGGGATAGCACCCTCGAACAGCCAAGATGACCAAACCGCCCCTAAGCGCGCTGGATGGCCGGGAGTGCATAAAAAGCCCCGTTGGTCTTAAATGGGCCTATTTGGCCGTCAGCGGCGCGCCAGGGCCGTTTGAGTGGCCGTGTAGGCTTATATCCAACCCCTAATCCCTAGCGATCAGCGATAGACAGCAGCGCAAGTTTCACCCCAATCACCGATCTTGGCCGACCGGCGACATAGAAGATGGCCGGATTGGCCGATGCCGCTTCTGGAAAGATAAGATTGGCAGCCATGGTGGGTGTGTGTTCGCAGGCCCTCAGCAGCTTGATTGCGCCGTCAGCGCCTAAAAACACGGCCATATAGAGCTCTCCCTCTGTTGGCCGGTGCCTAAGCAGCAAACCTAGGCGCTCATTGTGATCCTTGATCAGTTCGGCTCCAAGGAGCGCAGAAAGCTTTGGATCATAGCGAAGGGCCAAGATCTCGCGCCGAAGGGGACTATTGGCAACCATGGCCCTGCCCCGACCATCGACCCTGACCTGGTCTGCCAAGGCGCTTAAGCCGTATTTGTGGCCGTGCCGCTGCACGCTGAGCAGCCAGGTCTGATCGATAAATTGGAACAGGCCTGTGGCCGAAGAGGTTGTGGCACGGGCATAGGGGTTAAGGGCGGACTCGCGCCTCGCGGTCGCCATCAGCAGATGATGGGGCACACCGGTTCGCGCGCTCGCTGCCATAATCGCGGTGCCCACATAAGCGGGCCCATAGGACATCGAAGGGCCAAGGGGCAGGGCAGGGGGCTGTGGCTGATCGTTTAGGCTTAATGCCCAGGGCCAAGATCCCTGGAGGCTAAGGCGGCTTTGATCTTCAAAGATCGTCTTGGCCGCGGTGGCCCTAGCCAGTGTCGCGGCCTCTACCAGCTCAGACTGACTGGGTGCGCGAGGCGCGCAGCCGGTCAGGCAAAGGGCAAGCCACCAGATCAGAAGACCAGCGGCGCAAAGAAGGGGTAATCTCATCGATCAGCATCTTTCTTAGGATGCAAGGATCGGTCTCACGGCTAAATCACCGTGCCATAGGCGCAAGGCCTCAGCAATCGGTCTTAAAATCAAACCTGTTCGGCGTCACATAGACTAGCCTAGCGATAGACCATTCAGCGCCACCCACTAAGCGCTAGGACGGCAGCCGGTTTCGGAACCAAGAGCTTTACCACTTTCGGTAAAGGTGGGTTGCGGAGCGGACAATAGCAGATCATTTTACCGTTTTCGATAAATGAGCTTGTTGTATCGTCCCCAGTGGCCTATTTTTACCGAATTCAATAAAAAGCTCGATCATGGCTAAGGGTCAAGACATCAAGCAACTTGCCAGCGTTGGAAGCAGGATCCGCAAGGCCCGTGAGGATCGCGGCTTGAACCTGCACGAGCTCGCACGCCTCAGCGGGATCAGTGCACCGGCCCTCTCGCTTATCGAAACCGGTAAACGTGACCTACGCGTGACCAGCCTTTGCCGTATCGCCGACGCCTTACGGATCGCCGCAGGTGACCTTGTTGAGGACCGCGCTGCTGCAGCCACGCCCGTCGCCAGTCCCAAGGGCTATGACCTGGGGGACTATAGGTGACAAGCGTTCCGGTTTGGTTTGATGAATTTCACGTTGGTGACGTGAGTGTTGCTAAGACCGGAGCGCTCAGCTTTTCATATTGCGAAGCGTGGCTCGCGACCGAGGGGGCCTTCGCGATTTCTCTGACAATTCCCCTCGACGGGGCGGCTTACCCCTCCGAGGTAATCTCCCCTTGGCTCGCCAACCTCTTGCCCGAAGAGGATCAGCTGAACATCCTGACGCGCTCGCTAGGTCTGGACCGGTCTGATACGCTGGCTGTGCTGGGTGCAATTGGCGGCGACACGGCCGGGGCACTTTCCTTTGGCGTGCCCTCCAAGAGGTCTGAGTGGACCTATACCCCGCTTACGGATTTCTATGGCGTTGATGACCCGGGGGCTGCACTTGAGCGCCATTTCCAGGACCTTCAACAGCGTCCCTTCCTTGTTGGCGAGGAAGGCGTTCGCCTGTCGCTCGCAGGCGGCCAGAAGAAATCAGCCCTTGCGGTGCTGGATGCGAGCGGGGTGCCGGTCCTTAGGCTGCCCGGCCAGGGCGATGTTCTCGCCATCCCGCGTAACGGGGCCCCTTCGACCATTATAGTCAAGCCGGACAATCCGATCTTGCCCGGCATCGTCGAAAACGAGACCTACTGCCTGCGATTAGCCCACGCCATCGGCCTTAACAGTGTGGAGGCGACTATCCTGGCTGCTGGCCGGCGCAGGGCCATCTGCGTGCTGCGCTATGACCGGCGCGTCAGCCAGACAGGCACCCTACAAAGACTTCATCAAGAAGACTTTGCGCAGGCCAATGGCACCCCGCCTGGTAGAAAATATGAGCGTGGCACACTTCCTGGGCCGGGTTTGACGACGCTCCTGAGCACAGGCCGCTATTTGCCGTCTACTGACGCCCTCTTGCTGCTCGACAATGTCATCTTCAACATCCTCGTCGCTAATTCCGACGCTCACGCCAAGAACTATTCCCTTCTGCTGCCGATCGGGGCGGGACCGCGCATCGCGCCGCTCTATGATGTCTCGACGGTACTTCCTTGGCCCACAGTCGCGCAGGATTTC
>CALFYB010000133.1 GCA_937952995.1 uncultured Caulobacteraceae bacterium | reverse complement strand
CTTGATGCCGCCGAGCGTCATCTCGTCGTTGGCCGCGAACAGCGAATCGAACAGCGCGACATCGATGCGCTCGCCGCGGCCATGGAGACCGCGCAGGAAACGCTGGCCGCGTCCGAGGCCGCCGCACAGGCCAGCGAGACCGGCCACATCGCCGCCGGGCACCTGGCCCGCTCGGGGGACGCCAGCCGCGCGGCCACCGGCACCTTCATCATGACCATGGGTCTGGGCCTTCTGGCCGCCATCGCCGGAGCGCCGGACGCTGCGGCCCTGTTGATCGGCAATTCCGGCTATTTCGCCACCCTATCGGTGCTGGGCTATAGCCGCGTGCAAGAATCAGCCGCCGATCAAGCCGCCGCCACCTTTTTGGACAAGAGCGGTCAGTCGGGCAAAGGGCTCGTCGAGTTCTTTGACAATTTCCGTTATCAAGAGGTGTTTTCGGACGCCAAGCGCTACCCCTTCTTCCGCAGCCACCCCCTCTCCTCCGACCGGATCGAGGCCTTGCGGGTAAAGGTCGAGGCAATGCCAAACTATGGCAAGACGGACAGCGCTGAGGCTCAAGCGACCCATATGATCATGGTGGCCAAGCTCAAGGCCTTCATGAACCCGCCGCAGCAGACCTTCATCGAGTTCAAGGAAAGCGATAAATCCTATCCGGCGCGTTATGCGAGGGCCATTGCCTATTACCGTGCGCTTGAGACCGAAAAGGCGCTGAAGGCCATCGACGCGCTTCTAAAGGACTATCCGGACAATCCCTATATTTGGGAACTGCGTGGCCAGGCCCTGTTTGAATCGGCTCGCGCCGCTGAAGCTGAACCGGCCTATCGCCGCTGTATCGAGCTAAAGCCGGATGCCGCGCTGTTCCACCTCGCCCTTGGTCAAACCCTGCTGGCGCTGGACAATGACAAGCGGGTCGATGAGGCCATTGCTCATATCTACAAGGCGTTGGAACTGGAACAAGACAACCCCTTTGGCTGGCGTATGCTGTCAGAGGCCTATGACCGCCGCCGTCAACCGGGCATGGCTCGCCTTGCCGCTGCGGAGCAATATTTCGCTCTGGGCGTACCCAGTGAAGCGCGCATTTTCGGCATGAGAGCCCGCGCTGAACTGGTCAAGGGATCTCCGGAATGGCGCCGTGCGACCGACATTGTGCTGGCGTCTGAACCGACCGATGACGATTTGAAAGATCTGGCCAGAGAAGGCAGTGCTGCGCCTCGTAAGCGTTGATACCCCTTCAACTCCCCTCATAAAGCTCACCTTAACCCAGCGTGGCGGATGGTGGGAAAAACACAACCCAAACGGAACATCACCATGCGCCTGCACACCCTCTTGCTGACCGCGGTTAGCTGCCTTGCCCTCACCGGCTGCGGCATGGTTCAGAATGAAAAGGCCTTTGGCGACCGCGTCCGCGCCTATCTGATCAGCCATCCCGAAGTGATCGAAGAGGCCATCAACAAGCTGCAAGAAAAGCAGGCCGCCGAGGCTTCGCAGTTGGCGCAAAGCAAGATTGCCGAAAACCGGCAGGCGCTTGAACAGGACCCCCGCGATTTTGTTGGCGGGAACCCCAAAGGAACGGTGACCATCGTCGAGTTCTTCGACTATCGCTGCGGCTACTGCAAGGCGGCCCAGCCGCAGGTGGATGAGCTACTGAAGGCCAATCCCGACGTTCGGTTCGTCTATAAAGAGTTCCCGATCCTGCCGGATCGCGACGGCAAGCTCGGCGTCTCCCTGCGGGCCGCGCGCGCAGCGCTGGCGGCAGGGGCTCAGGGCAAATATGGCGCGGTACACCAGGAACTGATGGCCGAAAAGGCGCTGGATGACGCGACCATCGCCAAGATCCTAACCGCCAATGGGATTGATCCCGCCGCTGCCAAGAGCGCTGGAGAGGCTGACAAGGTCACCGAGCACCTAACAGCCGTGCATAATCTTGGCCTCGCCATCGGCATTCAAGGCACGCCAGCCTTCATCGTCGGAGATCAGTTGATCCCCGGTGCCGACATCGAAGCACTCAAGCGCGCCATCGAGGTCGCGCGGGCCAAGCAGATCAAGCCTGCCGCCTAGATCAATCCGGCCAAGGGCGACGACGGATCCGCATACATCCGCCGTGGCATCCGCCCGGCCCGATAGGACAGCCGCCCGGCGATAACCGCATGTTTCATGGCCTCGGCCATCAGGATGGGGTCCTTGGCTTCGGCAATGGCGGTGTTCATCAGCACGCCGTCGCAGCCGAGCTCCATGGCGATGGTCGCGTCCGATGCCGTGCCAACCCCCGCATCGACCAGCACGGGCACTTTGGCCTGCTCGACGATCAGACGGATATTGACGCGGTTCTGAATGCCCAGACCTGAGCCAATCGGCGCGCCGAGCGGCATGATGGCGGCGGCACCCGCGTCTTCGAGCTTGCGGGCATAGACCGGATCGTCGGTGCAATAGACCATGACATCAAATCCCTCCTTGACCAGAAGCTTCAGCGCCCGAAGGGTCTCTTCCATGTCCGGATAAAGGGTCTTGGTGTCGGACAGGACCTCGAGCTTTACCAGGCTCCAGTCGCCCGCCTCGCGGGCCAGCCGCAAGGTCCGCACCGCGTCCTCGCCGGTAAAACATCCCGCGGTATTGGGCAGATAGGTGAAGCGGTCGGGCCGGACGAAATCCACCAGCATCGGCTGGCTGGGATCGGACAGGTTCACCCGGCGCACCGCCACAGTGACAATCTCGGCCCCCGCCGCCTCGGCAGCAGCCGCATTGGTCGCATAGTCCTTATACTTGCCCGTGCCGACGATCAGGCGTGAGCGAAAGGTTCGGCCCGCTACGGTCCAGGTGTCTTCGCCGCTCATGTCAGCCGCCTCCAATGAAATGCACGATCTCGATTCGGTCCCCGTCACACAGGGCTGTGGTGTCATAGGCTGACCGAGGCACAATTTCGAGATTGCGTTCAATGGCCAGCTTTCGTCCATCCAATTGCAGTGCTTCCACGAGGGCAGCAACGGAATTTACGCCGTCAAACACCCGATCCTCGCCATTTACGACCAACCGCATTTCAACCCCATTTGCCGCGATCCGAACGGCAAGCTTGTGACCCTAGCCAACCAGAGATACAAGACAGCACCTAACGACGGCGGGGGCGCATGTCCAAGATCATCTTCGTATTGAGCGGTCCGAACCTTAATCTTCTCGGAACCCGCGAACCAGAAATCTATGGATATGCCACGTTGAAAGACGTCGAGGACCAGTGCCGCGCGAAAGCCGCTGGTCTTGGGTTCGAAATCGACTTCCGTCAATCTAATCACGAAGGTGTGTTGATCGACTGGATACAGGAGGCTCGCCTCAAGGCCTGTGCAGTCGTACTCAATCCCGCAGGATATGGACACACCTCCGTGGCCATTCTTGATTCGTTGAAAACCTTAGCGATTCCTATCGTTGAGTGTCACCTGTCCAACCCGGCCGCTCGCGAAGAGTTCCGTCGGTCAACCTATGTCTCTTTGGCTGCAACGGGCATCGTGTCCGGCTTTGGGGCCAAGAGTTATGAACTCGCCATAGAGGCTGCTGCGGCACTCGTCGCGAAAGCCAGCCTCTAGGGCGCTCAGACAAGGCTTATTCCCTATGACGACACCTAAAGGTTCCGGCGATCCCATCGATGCGCGTCTCGTTCGCAAGCTTGCGGACATTCTGCACGACACGGGACTGACCGAGATCGAAGTTGAACGCGGCGACCTGAAGATTCGGGTTGCCCGCTCTGTAACCGTTTCCGCGCAAGCCGTTCAGGTCGCCGCACCTACTCACTATGCGCCAGCCGCCGTCGAAGCTCCTGCAGCCGCTGCTCCCGCGGCCGTTGTCGCAGCGCCAGCCGTTCGGGCCGGTGATCTGGTCAAGTCCCCGATGGTCGGGACGGTCTACCTTCAGGCCCAACCCGGCGCTGATCCCTTCTGCAAGCCCGGCGATAAGGTCGTTGAGGGCCAGACCCTGCTCATCGTCGAAGCCATGAAGACCATGAACCCGATCCCTGCGCCGCGCTCCGGAACGGTGGTTGAGATCTTGGTAGCCGATGGCGACCCGATCGAGTTTGGCGAACCCCTCGTGGTCCTCGAGTAGTCTGATGTTCACCAAGATCCTGATTGCGAACCGCGGCGAGATCGCCCTGCGGATTCACCGCGCCTGCAAGGAAATGGGCATTGCCACCGTGGCGGTCCATTCCGAAGCTGACGCCAGCGCCATGCATGTGCGCCTTGCCGACGAAAGCGTCTGTATCGGCCCTGCCAGCGCGGCCAAGAGCTATCTGAACATCCCCTCGATCATTGCCGCCGCAGAGATTACGGGTGCTCAGGCCATTCACCCCGGCTATGGTTTCCTGTCGGAAAACGCCCGCTTTGCCGAGATTGTTCAGGCGCACGGGATGACCTTCATCGGTCCTAATCCTGATCATATTCGGATGATGGGCGACAAGATCACCGCCAAGCAGGCCGTCAAGGATGCGGGCATTCCCGTGGTGCCGGGCTCTGATGGCGCGCTACAGACTGAAGAAGAGGCCTATGAGGCGGCAGAAGTCATCGGCTTCCCCGTCCTGATTAAGGCGGCGGCTGGCGGCGGTGGCCGGGGCATGAAGGTGGCGCTTGACCGCGAGTCCCTGTCCGAAGCTGTGGCAACCGCCAAGGGCGAGGCTGGCGCAGCTTTCGGTGACGACAGCGTCTATATGGAGCGATACCTCCAGCGCCCGCGCCACATCGAAATCCAAGTCATTGCGGATGCGTTCGGCAATGTCGTGCATCTGGGCGAGCGGGACTGTTCGCTGCAACGCCGCCACCAGAAGGTTCTCGAAGAAGCTCCCTCCCCCGCGATCGACGCCGCCACCCGCGCCAAGATCGGCAAGGTCGTGGTCGATGCGATCAAGGCCATCGGCTATCTCGGCGTCGGGACCATCGAGTTCCTGTACGAGAATGATGAGTTCTTCTTCATCGAGATGAACACCCGTCTGCAGGTCGAGCATCCGATTACCGAAGCCATCACCCGCATCGATCTGGTCCGCGAACAGATCCGCATTGCCGCTGGCCTGCCGCTGTCCTTCACGCAAGACGACATTGTCTTCGAGGGTCACGCGATTGAGTGCCGCATCAATGCCGAAAATGCCCGGACCTTCACCCCGTCTCCGGGTCTGGTCACAGACTTCCACGCACCGGGCGGATTGGGCGTGCGCCTCGATTCAGCGCTCTATGCCGGCTATTCGATCCCGCCCTACTATGACAGCCTAGCGGGCAAGCTGATCGTTCATGGCCGCGACCGCACAGAGTGCATCGCACGCCTGCGTCGCTCGCTCAGCGAGATGGTCGTTGGCGGTATTGAGACCACCATTCCCCTGTTCCAGGACCTACTGGTACAGCCGGACATCCTCGCCGGTGACTATCACATCCATTGGCTGGAAAACTGGATCAAGGCGGGCGGCTAGTCAAAAGGACAGGGCCAGAGGATAGGGTCTTGGAAGACTTTACGGTCGACGATCTCATCGCCTGCTATGAGCGGGGCGTGTTTCCGATGGCGGATTCACGTCACGATGAGGATATTTTCCTCGTCGATCCCGAAAAGCGCGGCATCTTTCCGCTGGACCAGTTCCACATCCCTCGCCGCCTCGCGCGGTCCGTAAGAGCTGAGCCCTTCCAAGTCCGCATCGATACGGCCTTCGATGCCGTCGTGCGGCAGTGCGCCATGACCAATCCCAACCGTCCTGATCGTCAGGACACCTGGATCAATGGCCCGATCGAAGCCCTTTATGGCGAGCTTTTTCAACGCGGCCTCGCCCATAGCGTCGAATGTTGGCAGGAGGGCAAGCTGGTTGGCGGGCTCTATGGCGTCACGCTGGGCGCAGCCTTCTTCGGCGAGAGCATGTTCTCCCTCGCCCGTGATGCCAGCAAGATTGCCCTCGTCCATCTGGTGGCGCGGCTCAAGCTGGGACGGTTTCAGCTTCTTGACGCCCAGTTCATGACCGAGCATTTGGCGCAGTTCGGGGCCATCGAAATCAATCGCATCGACTACAAAAGAAGACTTGGGTCGGCGGTCATCAGCCTAGCCGACTTCTACCGGCTACCGGCCTATGCCGCAGGTGCAGAGGTCTTGCAGGCGATCAACCAAGCATCATAGACCGGATGCTGAAAAGGGTTCAAACCCGGCGTCGAGGCAAACATCCAGCCCCGAAACAGTTGCCGCCCCGGCGTGATGGCACGATCCGCACCGCGCGTGGCTTCAGAATCAATCTGAACATGGGCGATGGAGTCTCGAACCGGCTCATTGGAGGCTGAAGTCTCGCAGGTCCGCACGGAGAAGATCAGAGATTTATACCGGATCGGCTGATTGATCGGCACTTCAAAGCGCATGGTCTCAGCCGTGACCTTGTCGAGAACCTGCATGACGGCGACCGCATAGCGCTTACGCTTTGGAACCTCATAGACGCGCCGCCCTGAACCAGAGCCTGGCAAGGCGGCTTCAGTCGGATCATTGGGAACAGCCTCGACAACGACATCGGGCTTGGTTTCAGGATTTGCTTTCCCCGCTTCCGCAGGATTTGGCGACGCCGTGCCTTTCGAAGGCAAGACCCCTTGAAGGAGGCCCCCAATGGGATCGGTCGCCTGTGCGTGCCCTAAGGAGACGCCCAAACCCGTTGTCGCCATCAGGCCAATGGCCAATAACCAGCGCGCGCGCACGAGACCTAGTCCGGCTTCCAAGCCTGATAGTCACCCGTCGCTTCAGGGCGCTGACCGCCCTTGCCAATAGCGCCCTTAGGCCGCCAAGCATGGATGGTGCCGGAAAGATTAGGCTTGTGATCCTTTTCCCAAGACTGGCGCTTCAACGGCGCGTTGATGGGATGATCATCAAAGGTGTAGTGCAGCCAACCATGCCAATCGGGCGGAACCTTTGAGGCCTCCGCATAGCCATTATAGATCAC
Source organism: uncultured Caulobacteraceae bacterium (assembly GCA_937952995.1). GTDB lineage: Bacteria > Pseudomonadota > Alphaproteobacteria > Caulobacterales > Caulobacteraceae > CAISGS01. The sequence goes on along the minus strand of CALFYB010000133.1, from coordinate 14,269 downwards.
CCAACGGCGCTTACGGCCGTCGTAGCTATCGCGGTTGTCCTTGGCTTCGAAATAACGGTTGCCCGTTGAGTCCTGACCAACAAAGATTCCGCGACGTCCGATCGTGAAACGCGCGCCAATCGTGGCCCCGTTCCACCAGGTGAAGATGGCTTTCAGCACTTTGAACAGACCATTGATTACAAGGTTAGCGACTCTGCCAATCCGACGGATGGGCTGCGCGGACTATAGGTGGCCGTCCGCGCCGCGTCCAGCTTAGCGCAACAATCGGCGAGAAATCTCGCAGGGCCAAAATACAACAACATCTTGTGGATAGGCTTCACGTTTCTTACCACATCTATTGCGAACATAGGTTTTCAGCCGTAGCCTGACGCTTAGATTTGGGAGGCGGTTATGCGCTTTGACTACCGGTACACAGCGCCGCAGCTCAGCGGTGGGACCTTAGAGACCCGCTGGATCGATCGGACCGACGATGTGGTGGCTGTCAGCGCGCCGCGCGACTGGACCTCGGTTCGGGTTGAGTCATGGCTTGACTGGGCCCAGAGCCTCCCGAGCGACTTTCCAGAGGTCGAATTGCCTGCGGCCCTCGCCAAGGACGCACCCTATAGCCCGGCACTCGAAGAGGGCCCTGCCCGCTACGCCCGGCGCATCGCCGCTTGGGGATGGGCCCTTGGCCTATTCGACCGCGATGTTGATGCCGTCAGCTTCTACGATAGCCTGCTCGGCAGCATGGTGGAGGGCTTGGCCGCTCCCAGCGCGGCACGGGCCTCAGGCCCACGCGTCCCGCCCCTCCTTGGTGATGGCAACCGCCCGCTCACCGAATCGCGCGCCATCGACCTTGAAGATATCGAGTTTCCAGAGACGATCCGGTCCCATGTCTCCAAAGTCCGCAGCCACGCTGCGACCCATGACGCCCTTTTCGCGGTCAATAGTCGCCTGCAATCGGTGATGAACTCGATTTTGCGGTGTGATGGCGACGCCGGACATTGCTCTGACCCTCAACACAATATTGCCCTCGCCCGCGCGGCACGGGACGCTCGCAACAGCGGCGTTTCTGATGCTTTGATCCACACCGCCATCAGCCTAGCCAAATCCGGCGAACGCGAATGGCGCGGCATGGGTGAGCCAGCGACCCTCAGCCTAGAGACTTTAATCGTCACCGGCATCCGTGATGAGGTAGAGGCCGGAAGCCGCTCTGCTGCGCAAGCTGCGACGGCGGGATGGGAAACCGGTCAGGTGGTTGTTACCTTTGGCCAGCGCGACGCCGAAGCCATTACGCGCCTCAACCACGCGCCCAAGGCTGCAATCGATGTCACTCGTTTCTGGAGTGACGACGGATTTGACGCTGATGGCTTTGCCGCAACGGTCCGCCTCTGGACCCTAGCGCTCGAGATCGACGGGGCGGCGGGCCATAGCGCGAGCGCCTCTGACGCAGCATCGCGTTATCGTTGGCGACCGCTTGGTCTGACCTTGGCTGGCGTCTCCGAACTGCTGATCATGCAGGCTATTGCGTACGCCTCTGACGAGGGCCGCAATGCGGTTGGTAGCCTCTACAGCCTCGCCTTCGCCGCCTCGCTTCAGGCGTCGGCAGAAATGGCCGCTGTTGCAGGGGCCTACCCCGAATTCGATCAGGACCGAGACACGCGTCTCGCCTCGATCATGCAACGGTTGGAAGCCAGCGCCGTGCTGGCTAGGGGCGAGGAACTGGCCGCGATGGCCGTTCCGCTGATGAGCGATGGCCTGACCAAGGCTCGCGCCACGGGCCTGCGCAATGCCGAAACCCTAGCTCTGTTCAATGACGATGAGATCAAGCTGCGACTGGGCGGGATCAGCCTTTCCGCCGCACCTTGGGCCGGTGCCGTTACTGTGGCCGAGACCGAGGATGGCACCATCATCCGCACCCTCTCGCAGGCGACCGTTGAGGGCCTGCGCCACCTAGACCTGAATATCGATTCCGCTGCCGTTCATGTGCTCGGCCACGGCGACCTTGCCGATGCGCCAGGGATCAATCCTTCGACTCTGAAGGCCAAGGGACTGACGGACCACGAGATCGACGCCGCTGAAGCGACGCTGCGGCTCACCGGCGACATCCGACTGGCCTTCTCGCCGGCGGTGATCGGCGAAGGTTTCCTGAAGGACATTTTGGGAGCCGATGCCGAGGCCCTCAGCGCGCCAGACTTCAACACCTTGGCCCATCTCGGCTTTAGCCCAGACGCGATCCATCAGGCCCAGATTCACGCCTGCGGCACCGGCGATCTGGACAGTTGGGCCGGACTATCGAGCCCCCATTGGGGTGTCTTCCGCAGGGCCGATGGCCTTGAGGGGCCAGACCTGTTGGCGCGCTTGGCTATGACGGTCGCGGCCGAAGCCTTCACCTGCGCCCCCGCCATCACGCCCTTGCCTCTGGCCTATGGGGATGACCCGGCCGTCGCCAATCGTCTTCAGTCAGCGGCAGCCAGAGCGGGCCTAAGGGCTGTGACCCTGCGCCGTGCGCCTGCACCGGCCAATCTGACCCTTAATCTACCGGATCTCGAAGATGAGGCCCCCCGGCGCGAGGCTCCACGCCGCGCCGCGCCACAACCCGAACCCATCATCAGCGAGCGCATTGTCGAGCGGATCGTCGAACGCGACCGGGTACGCCGCAAGCTGCCGGATCGCCGTAAGGGTTATATCCAAAAGGCCGCTGTCGGAGGCCATAAGGTCTATCTCCACACCGGTGAATATGAGGACGGCGAGGTCGGCGAGATCTTCATCGACATGCACAAGGAAGGTGCCGCTTTCCGCTCTCTGATGAACAATTTCGCCATCGCCATTTCGATTGGCCTGCAACATGGCGTTCCGCTCGAAGAGTTTGTCGACGCCTTTGTCTATACGCGCTTTGAACCGGCGGGCGCGGTGACGGGAAATGACTCGATCCGTTCAGCCACCTCGATCCTAGACTACATTTTCCGCGAGTTGGCCGTGTCCTATCTGGGCCGTGACGATCTGGCCAATACCGACCCTGACGCCTTCGGGACCGATGGTCTGAGTAAGACCGCCTTTGAGCAGCAGTCGGACGATCCCCTGCCCGTGCTCAAATTTATCTCCAAGGGCTATTCGCGCGGCGCGACGCCGGACAATCTGGTGTTCCTGCCTTTTGGCGGCCGCAAGGCCGAGGCCATCGAAAGCTTCGATATGGCTGAGGCGGATGTCTGCCCGTCCTGCGGAAATCTAACCGCCACCCGCAAGGGCGGACGCCTCGTCTGCACAACCTGCCACGCGCAGGATGAGGGCAGCGTGGGTAGATAGTTATCACCATTACGGCGAATTAAGGTGCCCGGTGAGGGATTAGCCCTCAAAGTCCATCCATGCTGGCGGTTTCCCCCTCAATTCGGTTCGTAAATCATGTCTAGGGCCGTAACCTCGCTAGCGATCTGGATGACGCTGATCATTGCCGCAGCAACGGCCGCTCATGCGGCTGACACCGGCACCTCGATCGCACGGCTCAGATCCTTTGGCGGCGCTTGCGAGGGCTGTAACCTCGCGGGGCGGCAACTGACCAATGCCAGCCTCGTCGGCGCGCAGTTTTCGGGTGCCTCGTTCATCGGTGCAGACCTGCGCGGATCGCGCTTCAAAGGGTCAGACCTTTCCAAAGCCGACTTCAGCAAGGCGGACCTTCGCGGCGCGGACATCCTCGGATCAAACTTCGATCAGGCTGATTTCAGTGGTGCTAACCTGTCGGGCATCGTGGCCAAGGGGAGCAACTTCGAAGATGCCAACTTCAATGGCGCGCGCCTAGAGGCCGCAACCTTCATCGGCTCCAACCTTGACTCGGCGCGGATGGCTGGCGCTGACCTAAGCCATACCAGTCTGGTTGGGGTGAACCTCGAAACCGTAGACGCTCGTGGTAGCGACTTCAGCTATGGCACCCTGCTAGGGGCCAATCTTGAAAAGGGTAATTTCCGAGGCGCGCGGTTCGTTTACAGCAAGTTGGACGGTGCCAACCTCGCCAATGCGCGCATGGATGGGGCCAACCTCAGCCATGCCTCGATGGTCAAGGCTTGGATTGGCGGAACCGACCTCAGCAAAGTCACCGGCCTAACTCAGGACCAGATTGACCGGGCCTGCGCCAATGCTCAGACCCGGCTTCCTCCCGCCTTAAAATCCCATATCTGCCCGAGGCGCTAGGGCCGCTAGACCTTGATGGGCGGCGCGATGCGGATGTGCAATTCTTTCAACTGCTTCTCGCGCACTTCTGACGGTGCATTCATCATCAAGTCCATGCCCTGCTGATTGAGCGGGAAGGCGATGACCTCACGTAGGTTTTGCACATTGGCCAGCAACATGACGATCCGGTCGATGCCTGGAGCCAAGCCACCGTGCGGCGGCGCGCCATAGCGGAAAGCGTTCAGCATGCCGCCAAACTCGTTCTCGACCACGTCCGGACCATAGCCCGCAATCTCGAACGCCTTGAGCATCACGTCCGGGCGGTGGTTTCGGATTGCGCCGGAACAGAGCTCGATACCATTACAAACGATGTCGTACTGATAGGCCAAAATATCCAAAGGATTCATGGTATTTAGGGCTTCAAGTTCACCCTGCGGCATAGAGAAAGGATTGTGCGAGAAGTCGACCTTCTTCTCCTCGTCGCTCCATTCATACATCGGGAAATCGACGATCCAGCAGAACTTGAACTGGTTCTCATCGACCAGACCGAGGTCGAAACCGACCTTGTTGCGCGCCGCGCCAGCGAACTTGTAGAACGCATCAGGATCGCCGCCAACAAAGAACGCCGCGTCGCCAACCTTCAGGCCCAGCTGCTCACGAATGGCTTCGGTGCGCTCAGGGCCGATATTCTTAGCGATAGGACCAGCAGCGCCCTCTTCGCCTTCACGCCAGAAGATATAGCCAAGACCGGGTTGCCCCTCGCCCTTGGCCCAATCGTTCATGCGGTCACAGAAGGCGCGGCTACCACCGCCCGGCGCTGGGATCGCCCAGATCGCTGATTTGGGGTTTTCCAGCATCCCGGCAAAGACCTTGAAGCCCGAACCTCGGAACGGCTCCGACACATCGGCCATCTGGATTGGGTTGCGCAGGTCAGGCTTGTCCGAGCCATAGAGACGCACCGAGTCGCGATAGGCGATGCGCGGGAACGGATAGGGCGTCACCGACTTGCCGTTGGCGAACTCTTCAAAGACCCCGTGTAGCACTGGCTCAATGGCCGCGAACACGTCCTCTTGGGTCACGAAGCTCATTTCGACATCGAGCTGATAGAACTCGCCGGGCGAACGGTCAGCGCGGGCGTCTTCGTCACGGAAGCAAGGCGCGATCTGGAAATAACGGTCGAAACCCGCCACCATCAACAGTTGCTTGAACTGCTGCGGGGCCTGCGGAAGGGCGTAGAACTTGCCCGGATGCAGACGCGACGGCACCAGGAAGTCGCGCGCGCCTTCTGGACTGGAGGCGGTCAGGATCGGGGTCTGGAATTCGGTGAACCCCTGCCCGACCATGCGCTTACGGACCGAATCGATGACGTTGGAGCGCAGCACGATATTGCGGTGCAGGGTCTCGCGGCGAAGATCGAGATAACGGTGCTTGAGGCGCAGCTCCTCGGGATAGTCTGGCTCACCAAAGACTGGCACAGGCAATTCAGCCGCTTCGGACAGGACTTCAACGCCAGCGACGCGGATTTCAACCTCGCCCGTGGGCAGGCCGGAATTCACCGTTTCGGCTGAACGGGCCAGAACCGTGCCATCGACGCGAATGACGCTTTCGGCGCGCAGACGCTCAACATGGGCAAAACCCGGCGTTTCAGGGCTGAGCACCAACTGCGTCAGACCATGGTGATCGCGCAGGTCGATGAACATCAAACCGCCATGGTCGCGCTTGCGATGGATCCAGCCTGACAGGCGCACCGTTTGACCGGCATCGGAAAGGCGCAGGGCGCCGCAAGTGTGTGAGCGATAGGCGTGCATGGATTCTTCTTTTTTCGACCGGCGAAATAGGGGCGGAAGGGCGCATTGTCCCCGCCTTTTGTCAAGGTTTACAGCAGGAGACCTAGGGTAAGCAAAGGTCCAAGGAACCGATTGTCCAAGGCTTATCCCCAACCATAGGCCTGCTATCCCCCAGCCATAGCGCCTTTCAGGCCTCACGTAATCGATCTTTCAGCACTTTTAGGCTAGTTAAGAGACCGGAAATTTTAAATCGGACAGGAATTTGGGCCTGCAACTTCGCCTCGACCTTAATCGGTCAACCCGCTTCAGCGCTGAGGACTTCGTTGAGTCGTCCTCGAACGCCGAGGCTGTGCGTCAGTTGAACAGCTGGCCCAATTGGCATGGCGGCGTCTTGACCTTGGTCGGACCCGAAGGGAGCGGCAAGAGCCATCTGGCCAAGATCTGGCAAGATCGCGTGGGGGCCGTGCGCTGGCAGCCCCTTCAGGCAAACAGTCTGCAACTGCTTTTGGGCAAGCCCGTCCTAATCGAGGGCGACGTCGACCAGGTGCCCGATGAGACCCTGTTTCACCTGATCAATATGGCGGCCAATACCGGAGGGGGCCTGTTGATCACAGACCGCACCCTGCCCTCTAACTGGCCGACAAACCTGCCAGACCTGCGGTCACGATTGAACGCCATGCCCGTCGTGGAGATCGAAGAGCCAGATGACGTCGTGCTCGAAGAGGTGATCCGGAAATTTTTCCGCGAGCGCAATATCCGGCCAACCGATGACCTCCTGCCCTACCTGCTGCGTCGCATTGAACGTTCTGTTCCCAAGGCCCAAGAGATCGTAGCGCGGCTCGATGAGGCTGCGGATGCGACGCAACGGCCAATTTCGCGCGCCCTTGCGCGACAGTTTCTTGAAATTAGCAACGATACGCTCGACCTCTTCGCTTGAAGGGTTGCCGCCTTGGCCGCGCTCGTTCAGAACCATTAGCGAAACTTTCGGCCACGGACCGCGTGGCGGAACTCGGATTTAGGCGACCATGTCCGACCAGATCATGACTGACGCTGCAGAACCGCCGCACCCCGCTGCGCCTGTGCCACCAACCATGACGGTGCGCCAAGGTGTGTCGTTGAACGACGAGCTGATGGCCTCGCCCGAGCGGTTCTTCAATCGCGAAATCTCATGGCTGAGCTTCAATCAACGGGTCATTGAAGAGGCCGAAAACCCGCGCCATCCTCTGCTGGAGCGGCTTCGGTTCTTGTCGATCTCAGCCAATAACCTTGATGAATTTTATATGGTTCGCGTCGCGGGCCTTAAAGGTCAGGTCAGCGAAGGGATCCGCGTCATCAGCCAAGATGGCCTGACGCCGCGCCAGCAACTGTCCCGCGTCAATACGGCGGCGGCGGACCTGATGGCCAGCCAACAACGGATCTGGCTGGATCTGCGGGCCAAGATGGCGGCCGAAGGGCTCCGGGTTCTTGAAGCCAAAGATGTGACGCCCGCCGACATGGATTGGCTGCGTCCGGTGTTCAACAACCAGCTGTTTGCGGTTCTAACGCCGCTAGCCATTGATCCGGCTCACCCCTTCCCGTTCCTGCCCAATCTTGGCTTTGCTTCAGCCTTAAAGCTAAAGCGGCGATCAGACGGCAAGCCGCTCTATGCGCTGCTGCCGATGCCCAGCCAGGTGGCCCGCTTCTGGGAACTGCCCTCCGTCACGGGGCGCGGCCGCAAGGCCGAGCGCCGCTTCATCAGCCTCGAGACCTTCCTATCGCTGTTCATCGACATCCTGTTTCCCGACTGCACGGTTGAAGCCCGGGGTGACTTTCGCCTGATCCGCGATTCCGACATGGAAATTGAGGAAGAGGCCGAAGATCTGGTCCGCGAGTTCGAGGTTCGCCTCAAGCAGCGGCGCATGGGCTCGGTGGTTCGGGTGAAGATCGCCAAGGCCATGCCCGACGAGCTCCGCCGTTTCATCGTCGAAAACCTTCATGCCGAGCCGCAAGATGTCGTCATTGTCGACGGTATGCTCGGACTGGCTCAGGTGGCGGAATTGATCACGCCCGACCGGGCGGACCTGAAGTTCAAGCCCTTCGAGCCGCGTTTCCCCGAGCGAATCCGCGATCATGGCGGCGACTGCTTCGCTGCGATCCGCGAAAAAGACATCCTCGTTCACCACCCCTTTGAGAGCTTCGACGTGGTGGTCCAGTTCCTGCGCCAAGCCGCCACCGACCCAAATGTGCTGGCCATCAAACAGACACTCTATAGGACCTCCAAGAACAGCCCCATCGTCGCGGCCCTGATCGAGGCGGCTGAGAACGGCAAGAACGTCACGGCTCTGGTCGAGATCAAGGCTCGCTTTGATGAAGAGGCGAACCTCAAATGGGCTCGTGACCTCGAGCGAGCAGGCGTCCACGTCGTGTTCGGCTTTGTGGAATATAAGACCCACGCCAAGCTCTCGATCGTGGTGCGGCGCGAGGGCGGCGGCCTCAAGACCTACTGCCATTTTGGGACGGGCAACTATCACCCGATTACGGCGCGGATCTATACCGACCTGTCGCTGTTCACGACCGATGCCGGGCTGGGCCGCGACAGCGGACGGCTGTTCAACTATATCACCGGCTATTCGCAGCCCGACCATTTGGAAAAGCTGTCCTACTCCCCCGTGACCTTGAAGCACGACCTGATCACCCTGATCGATCAGGAAATCGCCAACGCCAAGGCCGGAAAGCCCGCCGCCATCTGGGCCAAGCTCAATGCGCTGGTCGATCCTGTGATCATTGACGAGCTCTACCGCGCCAGCCAATCGGGCGTCAGTATTGACCTGGTCATTCGCGGCATCTGTTGCCTGCGCCCCGGGATCAAGGGCCTGTCAGAGAACATCCGGGTCAAAAGCATCGTCGGCCGGTTCTTGGAACATAGCCGCATCGTCTGCTTTGCCAATGGCGGCCCAATGCCCGGCCCACAATGCCGGGTGTTCATCTCATCGGCCGACTGGATGCCGCGAAATCTCGACCGCCGAGTGGAATCACTCGTGCCCATCGAAACTCCGACCGTTCATCAACAGGTTTTGAGCCAGATCATGGTTGCAAACCTGAAGGACGAGGCCCAGAGCTGGGCACTCGATAGCGATGGCAACTTCCACCGAGTCCCCGGCTGGAATGCTAAGCGCGCCTTTTCCGCCCATGAGTATTTCATGACCAATCCAAGCCTGTCGGGGCGCGGCCATAAGGCTAAGGACCGACCAAGAGCGATCGAAAATGTGGGCAAAGGGCGATAGGCCGGCCCGCGACGCGGCGGTCATCGATATTGGTTCCAACTCTGTCCGACTGGTCGTCTATCGACTTGAGGGTCGGGCAATCTGGACCGTTTTCAATGAAAAGGTTCTGGCAGGCCTTGGCCGCGACCTGTCGCGCAGCGGGACCCTGTCGCCGGAGGGCATAGAGACCGCTCTGGCGGCCGTCAGGCGCTTTCGCGCCGTCCTTGAGTCCGTGCAGCCCGGCGCCGTGTTCGTGGCCGCCACGGCCGCTGTGCGAGACGCTAGCGACGGCCCCGCCTTCGTTAAGCGCGTGCAGGACGAGACCGGCTACAAAATCCGCGTCCTATCGGGCATGGAAGAAGCCAACTACGCAGCCCTTGGCGTTCTCGCCGGTGCCCCCCTCGCTCAAGGGGTCGTCGGCGATCTCGGCGGCTCCAGCCTAGAACTGACAACCGTCGGACAGGGGCGAGTTGGCGAAGGCATAACCCTACCGCTCGGCCCCCTGGCTCTCGCCGCATCAGGCCCCTTTGATCCGATCAAGGTACGTTACGCTGTTGAAAGCCATCTCGATCAGATCGATGTTGAACGCTTTAAGACCGCTACCTTTCATGCTGTGGGCGGAGCATGGCGCAATCTGGCGCTCCTGCAGATGCGCATGTCAGACTATCCCCTGCGCATCGTCCATCAGTATGGGCTTTCGGCCAAGGAAGCTCAGGACGCCGCGCGTTTCATCTCGCAGCAGTCCAAAGGATCGCTCGATCGGATCGAGGGCATGTCGCGCAAGCGGTCTGAAACCCTGCCCTATGCGGCTACGGTGCTCGACTGTTTGATCGACCGCTTGGGAATCCAGACGATCAGCCTATCAGCCTTCGGACTACGCGAAGGGCTGCTGTTCGAAGCCATGTCATCGGCTGACCGCGCCCTTGATCCTCTGGTCGAAGGCTGTGCGGCCCTGTGCAAGACAGGGCGTGGCTGAAGACCTCGGCTTAGCGCTGGAAGCGTGGCTGTCGGACCCTTTCGCCACCCTGCCCGCCCTATTTTCAGCAACACGTGATCGGGTCTTGCTCACGGCAGCCTGCCGTTTGGCAGACATAGGCGCAAGGCTGCACCCCGACCATCGCGCCGATCTGGTGTTCGAACAGGTTCTTCGCGCACCGATTTCAGGCATGGACCATGCAGAGCGCACATTCTTGGCCCTCACGATCTTTTCGCGTCATGCGCCTACGGGGACACCGCCCGATTTGGATGTGATCAATCGGCTCTTGAGCAGCGATCAGCAAAGACGCGCGCGGGTTTTGGGGGCGTCCATGAGATTGGGCTGTGACCTTTCGGGACGAAGCCCAGCCCTACTGTCTGCGGCCCGATTGAGCTTTACACCCCGCGCGGTGGTCCTGACCGCGTCACCGGCCTCAGCCGATCTGTTGCTTGGCGAACAGACTGCCAAACGCGGTGCCATGGTCGCGCAGATCTTAGGCCGCGACATAGAGATCAGGACGGCTTAACTGGCGCTCAATCTAAAACGATTTGCCTCAACACTTCCCGCGTCATTGCGAGGTGCCTAGCACCGAAGGAACCTAGGGGAAAATCCGCTTAGGGTCGCGTCAGTCTACTGGGTTGGTTCGCTGCGCTGGCAATGACGCAAATTTTGGTTCCGCCTCACTCACAGCCGATTTCCCCGCGAAGGCGGGGACCCAGAAATTTTCACACGACTTGTGATCGGCCCTCTGGATCCCCGCCTTCGCGGGGAACACGGCCGAAGGGGCGGATGCCCCCTTCCCCGGCTTCGCCGGTACTTCCCCCAGAGGGGGAAGATTTACCGTCGAAGATCTTCCCCCTCTGGGGGAAGTGGCGCGCAGCGACGAAGGGGGCTTGTTTTCCCCTACGCCTTCGGCGCGCGGCGGACCTCGACAACCCGCACGCGGGTTCCGTCGAGCACCAGAGCCAACTCACCGCGTTTGAGCTTCAGCGCATCGGCCCCGAAGGCGTCATAGCGCCAGCCCGTCAGAGCCGGGCTATCGGCATTATCGTCATTAGCGATCTTTTCGAGGTCCGAGACCGTCGCGATCAGCTTTGACGCCACCCCGGCATCCTCAGCGCGGGCCTTGAGTAGAACCTTCAACAGCTCAACCACAGCCCCAGCAGCAGGCGACGGCGGCGTGCCGTTACGCTCGATCACCGGCGCATAGCCGTCAGGGGCCGACAGCCCCATCTTGATGGCCTCGAGCAGTTCGGGACCATAGCGCGACCCGGCAAAGCCCTTGGGCACCGAGCGCAGGCGGTTCAGGCCGTCAGCATCGGTCGGGGCCTGCGTCGCCAATTCGTCTATGGCGTCGTCCTTGAGGATGCGCCCACGCGGCTGATCGCGATTTTGCGCGGTCCGTTCGCGCCAAGCGGCCACGGCCTTAAAGACCGACATATATTTGGCGTTGTGCTTGCGCGGCTTTAACCGCCGCCAAGCCTTTTCGGGGTCCACATCATAGAGGGCCGGATCGATCTGGGCGGCCATCTCTTCGGAGACCCAGGCCAAGCGACCTTGCTTTTCCAGACGGGACTTCAGGTCGGGGAACAGCTTGGCCAGATGGGTCACATCGGCCAGCGCATAGTCCAGCTGCGCCTCGCTCAAGGGGCGGCGGCTCCAGTCGGTAAAGCGGCTCGACTTGTCCAAATCGATTCGCAGCATGTGGCGGACCAACGCGTCATAAGCGATCTGCTCGCCAAACCCTGCCGCCATCCCGGCGATCTGGGTGTCGAACAGAGGCTTCGGCATCGCGCCCAGATTGTTGAAGATCTCCACATCCTGCCGCGCGGCATGGAAAACCTTCTCGATTCGCTCGTCTCGGAGCAGATCAAGGAAGCAGGACAGGTCCAAACCCTCGGCCAGCGGGTCAATGACCGCTGAATCCTTTGGCCCCGCCGCCTGGATCAGGCATAACTTAGGCCAGTAGGTTGTTTCACGCATGAACTCGGTGTCGACGGCGATAAACGGCGCGTCAGCGAGAAGCTTGCAGAAGGCTTGCAGTTCGGCGGTGGTGGTTATTGGCGTCATAGGCTAGCTATAGCCCGGCCAAGCGCCCTCCGTACAAGGGCGACGCGAATAATTATGTGTTTTTTCCGCTGAAAAGCGGTTCAGGGAATGTTTGAACCATGAGCGAACGGCCCAATGGCCTTACCTACGCCCAAGCTGGGGTAGATATTGATGCTGGCACCGCCCTTGTCGAGGCCATCAAACCCTTGGCTAAGGCGACTCGCCGCCCGGGTGCGGACGCCGCGCTGGGGGGATTCGGCGCGCTATTTGATCTCAAGGCGGCAGGTTTTGTTGATCCCCTGCTGGTCTCGACCACGGACGGCGTCGGCACCAAGCTGAAGATCGCCATTGAAACCGGACGGCACGACACGGTCGGCATCGATCTGGTCGGCATGTGCGTCAATGACCTGCTGGCCCAGGGTGCCGAGCCGCTGATGTTCCTCGACTACTTCGCCACCGGCAAGTTGGACGTCGTGGCCGCGACCGCTGTGGTCAAGGGCATCGCAGAAGGCTGCAAGCAGGCCGGAGCGGCCTTGGTTGGCGGCGAGACGGCTGAAATGCCCGGCATGTATGCGGGCGGCGATTATGACCTCGCGGGCTTCTCCATCGGCGCGGTCGAGCGCGGCGCGGTCCTGCCCCGTCTGGAGGACCAGAAGGCCGGTGACCTGCTGATCGGTATCGGCTCTGACGGTCCCCACTCTAATGGCTATTCGCTGGTGCGCCGCGTGGTCGAGCGTTCGGGCCTGACCTGGAACGACGAGGCCCCCTTCGCCCCCGGCCAGACGCTGGGCGAGGCGCTGATGACCCCGACCCGCATCTATGTGAAGAGCGTCCTGCCGCTGATCAAGGCAGGCCTGATCAAGGGCGGTGCTCACATCACCGGCGGCGGCCTGATTGAAAACCCGCCCCGTGCCATTGCTGAAGGCCTAGAGCCGCAGTTCGACTGGAACGCCTGGCCCCTGCCCCCGGTCTTTGCTTGGATGCAGGAGGTGGGCGACCTGTCCGATCACGAACTGCGCCGGACATTCAACTGCGGTGTTGGGTTTATGTTGATCGTCGCCGCCGAAGACGCCGAGCCGGTCTTAGCGGCACTGTTGAATGCCGGTGAGAACGCCTTTGTTTGCGGGCAACTGACCAAACCATGAGCAAGGCCCGCGTCGCTGTCCTGATTTCAGGCCGGGGGTCCAACATGGCCGCGCTCATCGAAGCTGCCAAGGACCCGGCCTATCCGGCTGAAATCGTTCTGGTCCTGTCCAACATCGCCGATGCAGGCGGTTTGGACATCGCCCAAGCCGCAGGGATCGAGACTGCCGTCATCGCCCATGCCCCCTTCGGCAAGGACCGCGAGGCCCATGAGCGGATGATCGACGCGCGCTTGCGTCAGTCAGACGTCCAGATCGTAGCTCTGGCGGGCTATATGCGGGTCCTGACGCCCTATCTGGTCGAGACCTGGGCTGGCCGGATGATCAACATCCACCCCAGTCTGCTACCGGCCTTCCCCGGCCTACACACCCATCAACGCGCCCTAGAGGCTGGCGTCGCCAAGCATGGCTGCACGGTCCATCTGGTGACCACGGGAGTCGATGAAGGCCCGATCCTTGGCCAGGCTGAGGTCGATGTGCTGCCCGGTGATGATGAAGAAAAGCTGGGCGCGCGGGTACTGGAGCAGGAGCATCAGCTCTATGCGCGGTGTTTGGCGGAGTTGGTGCGAGGGTTGAACGGGCCGGACGAGATCCGATAGTCCTACAGCATCAGCCCATCGAACAACCGAGACCCACTCTCTCACAGCCGCGTTCCCCGCGAAGGCGGGGATCCAGATCGTCAATTCCGACCTGTGCGCAAGGGTCTAGGTCCCCGCCTTCGCGGGGAAAGCGGATGTGGAAAGAGAAAACAAGGCCCTCACCCAACCCTCTCCCACAGGGAGAGGGCTAATTAAGAACGGATAAGCCCTCGCCCCCTTGGGGGAGAGGGTTGGGTGAGGGGGTGAGCCCCTGCCCTATCAACCGCGTCCCTCGTAAAAAACGGGGGTAGTGGGCCGCATTCGGTCTGCGTGAAATGATCTGGGTCCCCGA
>CALFYB010000132.1 GCA_937952995.1 uncultured Caulobacteraceae bacterium | reverse complement strand
TGAACGTGATCGAAGAGATCCATCGCCGCCTGCCCAACACCCATCTGGTCATGCATGGCTCATCATCGGTGCCGCAGGACCTGCAAGACATCATCAACGCCCATGGCGGCGAGATGCCCCAGACTTGGGGTGTGCCCGTTGAAGAGATCCAGCGCGGCATCAAGCACGGCGTGCGCAAGATCAATGTCGATACGGACAACCGCTTGGCGATGACCGGCCAAATTCGCCGCATCCTCAGCGAAAACCGCGAGGAGTTCGATCCGCGCAAATATCTCAAGCCCGCCAAGGACGCCATGGCCGCCGTCTGCCGTGCGCGCTTCGAACAGTTCGGGGCCGCCGGTCACGCCTCCAGCATCAAGCCTATCGCGCTGGCCACCATGGCCAAGCGTTATGCGGCGGGTTCGCTTTAGGGCGGGCCGATACGCAGGTCTTGACGCGAACGCCATCGCAGCTTAGCGGCAGGGTATGACCCATCGTTGCCGCCTCTATCTGATCACGCCGCCCGTCATTGATGACGCCAAGGCTTTCGCGACCCTGTTGGAACAGGCGCTCGATGCAGGCGATGTGGCGGCCATTCAGGTGCGCCTCAAGGATGTCAGCGAAGCCCATCTGGCCGAGGTGACCAAGGCCGTGCTGGCAGTCGGGCACGACTACGAGGTCGCCGTGCTGCTCAATGACAGCGCAGAGCTGGCCGCCAAGTTTGGCTGTGACGGGGTCCATATTGGTCAGTCTGACGGCACCTTAAAGGATGCTCGCAAGATCATGGGGCCGGACGCCATGATCGGCGTGACCTGTCACGATAGCCGCCATCTGGCCATGGAGGCCTCCGAAGGCGGCGCGGACTATGTGGCCTTTGGGGCCTTTTTCCCGACCCAGACCAAGGACACAGACTTTCAGGCCGAACTGGAAGACCTGACCATCTGGCAAGAGAGCATGATGACCCCTTGCGTCGCGATTGGTGGCATTACGGTCGATAATTGCGATGCGGTTGTCGAGGCTGGCGCAGACTTCATCGCCGTCTGCGGCGGCATCTGGAACCATCCAGAAGGCCCGGCAGCAGCGGTCGCCGCGTTCAATGCTAAATTCAAGGCGTTAAAGCGCTAAACCCTTTGGGTCAGCGAGCCGACCACCACTCAACTCAAGACTTCCATTTTGGTATATTTTGTGGTTCATTGACGGGGCGTGCGACACGGTGAACCTCCAGGCCGTGGCCTGCTCGGCGGTGGCTGAGCGAATTGGCACTATGTGGGAGACATGGAGTTCCCACCACGCAAGTTACGGGCAGCTTCGGCTGCCCGTTTTCATTCCCGGACCAACAGAAACCGTCTTCGTTTCGCGGCAGCCTTCGCCATGGTTGTCCTATGGAAGGTCGAAATATAGAGCCTTCCGCTCGCTTCTGCCCGCTTGACGACGACATGAAACCACCCTGCTCGATTTTCAAACAAGAAGACGAGATGACGCTCACGGTCTTCAAGAACCTGACCATATGCGAGGATATCGGAGAGAGACTCGAACGCTTCGACTGAAATTTGATGCTGATGAACCGATTTCAGAACATAGCGGTGGTCCATGAACACCCGCTCACTCGTTGCCCCAAGATAGGACGTGATCGCTAGCGAAACCTGCGCCACAGCTATTTCTTTGCCGTGGCCATGATCAATGAAGGCTTGCCAGTCAATGGATGTCATGAATTGGCAATCAGGCCCAGTTTTGCTCAGGACGCAATTAATTTCTATCTAAGATGGTTTTTATTGACGGCCCTGCTGGCCGCATTATCGATCAGCAATCGTCCCAATTGACCCGCGACCTTGCCTTTAGCGGGCCTGAGGGCTAGGTTCCGCGCCCATTGCCCTGTCCTGTGTGCGTCCGTGCGCGGGATGGCTGTCCCAACAAGTCGAAACCCGAGACCCGCCATGAAGATCAACGGCAACGCCATCAAACCCGGTAATGTCATCACCCATGACGGTGGCCTGTGGGTCGCGGTCAAGACCGCCCACGTCAAGCCCGGCAAGGGCGGTGCCTTTGCCCAGGTCGAGCTGAAGAACCTGATCGATGGGCGCAAGCTCAATGAACGGTTCCGCTCATCGGATACGGTGGAGCGCGTGCGCCTTGAGCAGAAGGATCACACCTTCCTCTATGCTCAAGACGATATGCTGGTGTTCATGGACACGGTGAACTACGAGCAGATCGAGCTGCACAAGGATTTTGTCGGTGAAGAGCGGGCCCAGTTCCTGCAGGACGGCATGCCGGTTGTGCTCGAATTCCACGAAGAGCGCCCCATCGGTATCGCCCTGCCAGACACGGTCGTCCTGACCGTGGTCGAGGCCGACGCGACCGTGAAGGGCCAGACCGCCTCGTCCTCCTACAAGCCTGCCAAGGCCGACAATGGCATGCGCATCATGATCCCGCCCTATATGGGCACGGGCGAGCGCATCATTGTGTCGACCGAGACCGGCGAATATCTGCGCCGGGCCGACTGATCCAACAGGCGACCATCCTGCGCTTCTGCCCCTGCTCCTCTTGTTAGAAACAGACCGACCGTGACCACGCCCACCACCCTCCTGAAGGTTATGATCGACGCCGTTCGCAAGGCGGCGCGCGGTCTGACGCGCGATTTTGGCGAAGTGGCCGAACTTCAAGTCTCCAAGAAGGGCGCAGGCGACTATGTCTCCGCCGCCGACATCAAGGCCGAGCAGGTCCTGTTTGAAGAGCTGATGCGCGTGCGACCCGGCTATGGCTTTATCGGCGAAGAGCGCGGCCTGATCGAGGGCAGCGACAAGACGCACACCTGGATCGTCGACCCGCTCGACGGGACCACCAACTTCCTGCACGCCATCCCCCATTTCGCCGTCACAGCAGCGCTTGAGCGCGACGGGGTGATCGTGGCCGGTGTGACCTACAACCCGATCAGCAACGAGATGTTCTGGGCCGAAAAGGGCAAGGGGGCCTATCTGAACGATAAGCGCCTACGCGTCGCCGCCCGCCGCAATCTCGATGAGACGGTTCTGGCCACCGGCATCCCCTTCATCGGCAAGCCCGGCCATGCGGTGTTCCTGAAGGAACTTCATCAGGTCTCGCAGCGGGTCAGCGGCGTTCGCCGTTTTGGCTCAGCAGCGCTGGATCTGGCCTATGTCGCCGCTGGCCGCTTTGACGGCTATTGGGAGCGCGGCCTACAGAATTGGGACATGGCGGCTGGCACCTTGCTGGTCACCGAGGCGGGCGGCAAGGTCACCGACGCCGACGGCGACATCGCTCCGCTGCACAGCGGTACGGTCCTCGCCTCCAACCTTGAGCTTCATCCCCTGATCCTCGAAACGCTCAAGGGCGCGCGATAAACATCAGACGGTCATGAATTTTGGGCTAGGGTGACGAATCTTTTCCCCATCAAGGCCTTGCCCATGTCCCTCTCTCGTCGTCATCTCTTGGCCAGCAGCGGAGCGATGCTTGCCATGACCTTGCCCCTTGACGTTTCGGCGGCCACGCCTGCGGCCAAGCACCCCTTGATTATCGGCCATCGCGGCTGCTGCGGCGAGCGGCCGGAACATACGCTGGCCTCCTACAGCCGGGCCATCGAACAGGGTGCGGACTTCATCGAGCCGGACCTGGTTCTGACCAAGGACGGCATCTTTGTCTGTCGCCACGAGAACGAGATCAGCGGCACGACCAATGTCGCCGCGCACCCAGAATTTGCCGATCGCAAGACCACCAAAACCATTGACGGTCAGGCCCTCACCGGTTGGTTCACCGAAGATTTTACACTCGCTGAGATCAAAACCTTGCGGGCGCAGGAGCGTTTGCCGCAGCTTCGGCCCGCAAATACCGCCTTTGACGGCCAGTTCGAAATCCCCACCTTTGACGAGGTTCTAGCGCTCGCTAAGGCGGCCAAGGTTGGCGTCTATCCTGAACTGAAACATCCCACCCATTTTGCCAAAATCGGCCTGCCGATGGAGGCGCGCTTTGCTGCAAAGGTGAAGGCGGCGGGTCTGAACTCAAAAACCGCGCCCATCTTTGTGCAATGTTTCGAGACGGCGAACCTGATCACCCTGCGCGGCATGATCAATTGCCGTCAGGTCTTCCTGATGGATTCCGAGGGCGCGCCGGCGGACCTGTTGGCGACTGGGGATAAGCGCACCTATGCTGATTTGGCGACACCCGAAGGCCTGAAGTTCATTGCCAAATTCGCCGATGGGATTGGGCCCTATAAGGCCATGATCCTGCCGACCGATAAGGATGGCAACTGGACAAAGCCGACCAGCCTAGTCGCCGACGCCCATGCGGCAGGCCTCGCCCTGCACCCCTATACCTTCCGGGCGGAGAACTTTTTCCTGCCACCGGCCCTGCGGCTCGGGGACCCCAAGGCGGCGGACTATATGGCGCAGCATGGCAATCTGGCGGCTGAGATCCAGCACTTTGTCGCGCTTGGCATTGACGGACTGTTCAGCGATTTCCCCGGCCTCGCGGTCGCGGCAACGCGCTAGCCCCCTACCCCGGCTTCGCCGGTACTTCCCCCAAGGGGGGAAGATCTTGGAGCGTTAAATCTTCCCCCCCTGGGGGAAGTGGCGCGAAGCGCCGTAGGGGGTCTTGTTTGCCTACCCCGCCTCAGCCCCGAACTGGAGCTTGGCCAGCTTGGCATAGAGCCCGCCTTGGGCCACGAGATCGGTATGGGTGCCCTGTTCGACGACACGGCCAGCATCCATGACGACGATCCGGTCGGCGCGTTGCACTGTGGCCAGACGGTGGGCGATGACGAGGGTCGTGCGACCGGTCATGGCATCATGCAGAGCCTGCTGGACCAGACGTTCATTTTCCGCGTCCAAGGCGCTGGTCGCCTCATCCAGCAAGAGTACCGGCGCGTTGCGGACCAAGGCCCGGGCAATGGCCAGCCTTTGTTTTTGACCGCCCGACAGGGTCTTGGCCCGCTCACCGACCGGGGTGTCGTAGCCCTGTGGCAGGGCACTGATGAAGCCATCGGCCTCTGCGGCGCGCGATGCGGCCATGATGGCGTCGATTGAGGCCTCCTCGCGGCCATAACGGATATTGTCGAGCGCTGAGCCCGAGAACAGAGGCGCGTCTTGGGCCACCAGCGCCATACGGGCTCGGACCTGCTGAGGATCAGCCTCACGCAGATCAACGCCGTCTAGACGGATCGAGCCCGACTGAGGATCATAGAACCGCAAGAGCAGACGCAAAACCGTGCTCTTGCCTGCACCCGACGGTCCGACCAGTGCAACAGTTTCACCCGAGCGCACCCGTAGGTCCAGACCGCGAAGGGCCGGCAGATCGGGACGGCCCGGATAGGCAAAGACCACATCGTCAAAAGCGATCTCGCCCTTGGACGGGCTTGGAAGCGGCTTGGGGCGCGCTGGAGCGGCGATTGAAGGTCGGGCATTCAGTAGCTCACTTATGCGCTCCATGGCCCCAGAGGCCTTCTGGACGTCGCCCCAGACCTCTCCCAAGGCCCCCACGGCCGCGGCGGCCATCACTGACAGGAATAGGAACTGAACCAGCGCCCCGCCGGTCATGGCTCCGCTAAGCACCGCTTGGGCCCCCAGCCAGAGCACAAAGGCGACGCCGCCGAAGACCAGGCCAATGACCATCGCAGTCATAATGGCCCTCGCCTCAATTCGGGTCAGAGACGCGCGGAACGCCATATCGACCGCTTCACCAAACCGTTTGGCGGCACTTTTTTCTCGGCCAAAGGCCTGAACCGTGTCGAGGGCATCGAGACTTTCGCCCGCAAAGCCCACGGCGTCAGCAAACCGATCCTGAGCGGATACGGACAGCACTCGGACCCGGCGCCCGAAAAGAAACAGGGGCACAAGGATCACCGGTACCAAAAGCACGATAAGACCCGTCAACTTCGGACTGACGATGAACAGCAGGCCAAGGCCCCCGATCAAACTCAAAAGATTGCGTAGGGCAATCGAGGCGGCTGAGCCAACCATCGTCTCAACGATGGTAATATCGGTGGTTAGGCGCGACAGGACCTCACCGATGCGGGTGTTGAGAAAATAGGACTGGTCCAAGGTCAGGGTGTGGGCATAGACCGCCTTGCGCAGATCGGCCACGACCATCTCACCCAGCTTGGTGACAAAGAAATAGCGCAGAGCCGAGGCGGCAGCGAGGGCGAGGGCCACCCCGACCATGATCAGGAAATAGCGGTTTAGGGCTTGGGACGATCCCGTGACAAAGCCATGGTCAACTACGCTGCGCAGGGCGACCGTTAGACCAAGGGTCGAGGCGGTGGAGAGAAGTAGGAAGAACAGCGCCGCGAACGCATTGGCCTTGTGGGCGATAACGAACGGCATGATGTGACCGAGGGGCCGAAGGTCCTTACGCCGAGGCCGTCTGTTTACCGCCTCTGCAATCTGGTTGGCCAAGGCAGCGCCCTCACTGGGTCGGCCGTCCGCAGAGGACGGCGCCGAGGGGGTCGAAGCCATAGTCGAAGGGTCGCTCATTCCAAAACCTCTCAAAAGACCGGCAAGCCCGATCTCTGTTTTCAACTGGGCCCTTGCCTAGCGAGCCCGCCATCGTGTATAGCCGCGCATCCATTCGCCCGCCCCGTCCTTACCGGTGGCGGCGGGCTTTTCGTTCCGCGCCCTCAAGTCGGTTGGACAGAGCCATGAAACAAGACACCCATCCTGACTATCACTTCATCAATGTTGTGATGACCGACGGATCGACCTATCAGACCCGCTCCACCTACGGCAAGGAAGGAGCGACATTGAGCCTCGATATCGATCCGCGCACCCACCCAGCATGGACCGGCGGCAACGCCCACCTGATGGACCGTGGCGGCCGCGTTTCGCGCTTCTCGGCCAAGTTCGGCGGCTTCCTCAAGAAGTAAGACCTTAGGGTCGGCCTATCGGCTTAACGGTCGCTCGCAGATGTGGGCGGCCGTTTTTTCGTGTCTGATGGGCGAGGGCTGCTTAGGCACGGAACAGGTGTTGCTGACGATCCTCTAGGCCAACCTAAATTGGCGTGATCGCGCTCAATTTCCCTTTGCCGCCTTGCCTTTGCCATCGTTGTCACCGATGGAGGGCGCAGCTTTCCGATCCCTCCCCGGCCTGGAGCCCCTAATGTTATTGAGTGCTATTTCTATTGGTAAGAACCCACCCTTTGACGTCAATGTTGTCATTGAGGTCCCCATCGGCGGCGAGCCGATCAAATATGAGATGGACAAGGATTCCGGCGCGCTGGTCGTCGACCGCTTTCTCTATACGGCCATGCGCTATCCTGGAAATTACGGCTTTATCCCCCATACCCTGTCGGGTGACGGCGATCCCTGTGACGTGATCATCGCCAATACGCGCGCCATTGTTCCGGGTGCCGTCATGAGCTGCCGGATCGTTGGCGTGCTGTTGATGGAGGACGAGGCGGGCGCTGATGAAAAGCTTCTGGCTGTTCCATCCTCATGGCTGACCCAGCGCTATGACAATGTCCAAAACTATAGCGACCTGCCAGATATTACGCTCAAGCAGATCGAGCACTTCTTTGAGAGCTACAAGGATCTAGAGCCCGGAAAATGGGTCAAGCTGCGCGGCTGGGGCGATGCGGACCATGCCCGCCGCCTGGTGCTCGAAGGGATTGAAGCAGCGAAGGTCGCCAAGGCCTAAGCCTCAGCGACCCTCTTTTCTTTCGGCAGGTCGCTATTCGGCGGCCTGCTGAACCTCTACCGGTGCCAACCGGATCAGATAGTCAAAGGCCGAGAGAGCTGCCTTTGAGCCATCGCCCGCTGCAATGATAATCTGCTTGAACGGCACTGTGGTCGCATCTCCGGCGGCAAAGACACCGGGGACGGAGGTTTGACCACGGCCGTCAATCTCGATCTCCCCGCGAGACGACAGTGCGACGACGTCCTTGAGCCACTCGGTATTGGGCACCAAGCCGATCTGAACGAAGATGCCCTCAAGCTCGACCTTATGGACGTCGTCGGTTTGGCGATCCCGATAGCTCAGGGCAACGACCCTATCGCCATCACCATGGACCTCAGTTGTAAGCGCCGACGTTATGACCGTGACGTTGGAAAGGCTAGCCAGCTTGCGCTGTAAGACCGCGTCGGCACGCAGTTGGCTATCAAACTCGATCAGGGTCACCGAGGCGACAATCCCCGCCAAATCAATGGCCGCCTCAACACCGGAATTGCCGCCGCCGATCACCGCCACGCGCTTGCCCTTGAACAGGGGCCCATCACAATGGGGGCAATAGGCCACACCGCGGTTGCGATAGGTCTCTTCACCCGGGACATTCATTTGACGCCAGCGTGCACCCGTGGACAGGATGACAGACTTGGACTTAAGGCTCGCGCCGCTGGCCAGCTTGATCTCGATCAGACCGCCGGGCGTCGAGGCTGGCACCAGCGCCTGCGCCGTCTGAAGGGTCATGATATCGACCCCGTAATCTTTGACATGCTGCTCCAGACCCTGAACCAGCTTCGGGCCTTCGGTGTGGGGGACAGAGATAAAGTTCTCAATCCCCATCGTGTCCAGCACCTGTCCGCCAAAGCGCTCGGCCATCAGACCCGTGCGAATGCCCTTTCGGGCCGCATAGACCGCAGCCGCCGCACCGGCAGGACCGCCGCCGACCACTAGGACGTCAAATTCTGACTTGGCGCTCAGGGCCTCCGCAGCCCGGGTTTCCGCGCCGCGATCCAGCTTGGCAACAATCTGCTCAAGGCTCATCCGGCCTTGGGCGAAAGGCTCGCCGTTCAACAGGACGGTCGGCACGGCCATAATCTTTCGCGCATCGACCTCGGCTTGGAACAGGGCCCCGTCGATCGCGACATGCTGGATGCGCGGGTTAAGGACGCTCATCAAGG
Source organism: uncultured Caulobacteraceae bacterium (assembly GCA_937952995.1). Lineage (GTDB taxonomy): Bacteria > Pseudomonadota > Alphaproteobacteria > Caulobacterales > Caulobacteraceae > CAISGS01. Next base: position 12,804 of record CALFYB010000132.1, on the reverse strand, counting down.
TCAGGGCCTGAACGACGTCGGGGCAGTTCTGGCAGGACAGCGAGAAATAGGTCTCGAAACGATAATCGCCCTCAAGCGCTACAATCTGGTCAATCACCGCCTGCTCGACCTTGGGCGGATGTCCACCGCTCCACAGCAGCGCCAAGACCAGCGACGTAAATTCATGACCCATGGGCAGGCCCGCAAACTGAACGCGGGGCAGCGCGCCCACAGGGGCAATGGCAAAGGACGGCGTACGCCCATCAGTTCCGTCTTGGCGCAGAGTGACCTTGTCGGTCTGGGCAACAATATCATTGAGCAGAGCCAGCATCTCTTGCGACTTGGCACCGGCATCAAGCGATGCAACCAACTCTATCGGCTGGCGGACATTGACGAGATAGGCCTTCAATTGGGCCTTGAGGCTGTCTTCCAACATGGGATGGGCTCCGACGAGTGAGATGAGGTGACCCTCAGGGGGCCTAGCGGCGAAGGATCGATGCTAGGCCCCCTTTGGACGGGGGTATTAGACTGGTGGTGGGTTAGATCTTGCCGACCAGATCAAGTGACGGTGCCAGGGTCTTTTCACCCTCTTGCCACTTGGCAGGGCAGACTTCGCCGGGGTGCGAGGCAACATATTGTGCGGCCTTGACCTTGCGCAGCAGTTCACCGGCATCGCGGCCAATCCCGCCTGCATTGACCTCTACGATCTGGATCTTGCCTTCAGGGTCGATGACAAAGGTTCCACGATCGGCCAGACCAGCCTCTTCGATCATGACGTCGAAATTGCGGCTGATGGTGCCGGTCGGGTCGCCGACCATCGTATATTGGATCTTGCCGACCGATTCCGAGGTGTCGTGCCATGCCTTGTGGGCAAAGTGGGTGTCGGTGGAGACACTATAGATCTCGACGCCCAAGGACTGGAAGGTCGCATAGTGGTCGGCGAGGTCCTCAAGTTCGGTTGGGCAAACAAAGGTGAAATCGGCGGGATAGAAGAAAACCACCGACCACTTGCCCATCAGATCGGCGTCGGTAACGGTAATGAACTTGCCGGCCTTATAGGCGTCAGCGGAAAAGGGCTTAACAGTCGTATTGATCAAGGACATGAGGTCTCTCCAAGGGTTAGCGTCAGTGGGGGGAGAGATAGTCGATCCCAGGCCATAGATGAAATTGATATTTTAATTATTTAGTATCGGAAAAATCTATGAACTCGGCCGCGCGAAATTAAGCCAGCAGATCGCCCAAAACTGTCCGTTTAAAATTGAAAGGAAGGGGAAGGGGAATGGTGCCGCTTAGGTGACTCGAACACCTGACCCCCGCATTACGAATGCGATGCTCTACCGGCTGAGCTAAAGCGGCTAACCGTGGCGCTGTTTAGCGTCACATGAGCTGTTTGCCAAGCACCGTTCAACGATGGACGCTGGGCGTAGTGACGCTTGGGGGCCGGGTGCCTTGTGAGCCTGTAGCAACACGTCTTCCTAGGTCAGCGCAAACATCCGGGCGTCAAAAACCCCTTAAAATTGTTCCGGTGGGCGCCATATACGATTACGACCAATAAAATGTTCAACCGCGACATTAGATTTTCACGGGCTCGATTTTTAGGCAACATTGATGTCAATAGATACCAATCTTGGTCAACATAAGCATTATGAATTATTACCTTTCAACGATCAATTTGGGCATTTTGACATGTCACAATTTATCCCGGGTGCAATTAATGGCATAATTACCCATATTGGGCGGGCCAAGCCCAATTTAGGCCCCAAGTTCATTGTAACTGAGATACTTGCACCTTATTGCAACCACCGCGGCGTTCGACACTGCACAGATAGATGCAGCGCATCGAGGTCCGAGGTTAGGTTTGGAGTAGCGAGCTATGAAGGCCCTAAACCATCAGACTTTGAATGAGGCTTCGCCGACGGCGGTAGGCGGGTCTTCTCGGGCTCATGCTTTCAAAGAACTGGCCCTGCTTCAGGCCTTTTCGAACGTCATGCTGACCAGCATCAATACGGTTTCCAACCGTTGGGCTGGCGGCGACTTCGTTAGTGCGACGATCTTTTGTGCCTTCTTCCTTGCAGCGACGTCTGATTCGACTCGCAGCATCCTTTACGGCGCGACCTCAGGGTCCAGCACCATGCAGGACGGGCTCTTGTCCGTTAGCAGCATTTCGCAGATGACCGGCATTCCGCGCGAAACTGTGCGTCGCAAGTGCGTCGAACTGGCGGAAAATGGTAAGATTTCTCGCGAGGGTTCACGGCTATATCGCTGCATCATCCCGGATGACATGACCGCTGATCTAGCCTCGAAAATCGACAGCATTATTCAGCTGAATGAGCGCCTGACTCAGCATTAGCGCCGGCCAATTGGGCTACCAAACCTTGGCCCCATTATCGGCGCTGGTGCCAAGTCCCTGTTGGAAGTCCAAAAACAGTTCGATCAGGTCTGGCCCAGAAATTTTTGGGCTGGCATAGCGGCTATGGAAGCGAAAAGCCCAAAAGTGGCTCATATGGTTGATCGCCGCGAGCTGGCCGCCCAACTGATGGAACAGGCGCGGGGCGGTAAGCAAAAATTCGCGAAAGAGCAGCGGACTACCTCTCTTGATCAGGTCGCAATAGGCCCGGTCATAGAGCAGTACAATCCTCTCAATATTGTCGAGGGCATCCATAAGCCCCCGCCGCGTGACCATTCGCGAATAGTTGAGATATTGCCGCTCGGACGATTTCAAAAACCCTACAGGCTGAATATTGAGAATTTCGTCAATCAGGGTCTGAGCATTGTCCAAAATGTCGTTCTGGGCCCATTTGTAGTAGAGAAAGGCCTTCCAACAGAATAGCCCCTCTTCAAACTGTTCGGGGGATAGCTTTAGCGTTTCGCGAAGCGGCTCTAGTTGCTCATCAGGCTTGGTGGCCAATATCTTGTTGATTAGCCGGTCCGTATAGGCCGCTAGGCCTGCGTTTCCAGCAAAGGACAACCTTACGAGGCTCGACACCTCATCGGTCGCGAGCGCCCGCATGGCCGTCAGATCGGCGGGTGACAATTCGAAATAGCATGGGGCGACATCGAACCCCTTCTTGATCAAGGCCTCTCGAAGCAAAAAGGGATCAAAGGAGGGCAGGGCATCGAGCATGGTTAGGACCTCTCGATCGCGGGCATTTTGCCGCGAATTGGATCCCATTATGGACCTCAGCCGAGCCTCATAGTTGCGCTCGCCGATAAAGATCGAATAGCCGCCGGTGTTCAGATTATCCATATCGATCGGAATGATGATCTTCGTGGCCGAGAGCCGCCTATCGTCGAAATAGACCCGCTCGTTAGCCCTCAGCTGGTGCTTGACGATGATGCTGCGGTTGAGCACCCGGTTTTGGAGCAGGGGGCGGTTGGCATATTGCGGCTGCGGTCCGCTTTGCTTCCAGGTCGTCACGAGATTGAGAACGCGGGAGCTAGCAGCGGTCTCTTGCAGGCTTGACAGCTTACGAACGGTTCGGCTGCTCACACAGGCCTCTTTGGCAAACGGATGATCGGCCCAGCAACGGTCCAGCCAGCACCAGCGCAGGCAGCCGGTTATCTAGCGTTGACTATAAATATTTAATGAACCGCTCAATTATCGGCTGCGGCGAACAGGCTGGAGAGGGCATCTATTAAGGCGGCGGGGCGAACCGGCTTACTCAGGTGATTGTCCGCGCCAGCCCCAAGACTTGCGGCCCGATCCGCTGCCATAGCATTGGCGGTCACGGCGATAATGGGTGTGCGGGACGCACCGCTGATAGCCTCCAACTCGCGGATCTTGGCCATGGCCACGAGGCCATCCATGATCGGCATCTGGATGTCCATCAAGATCACGTCAAAGTCAGCGTCTTTGAAAGCTTCGACGGCCTGCACACCATTTTCCGCCAAGGTGACCTTGGCACCGATGGTGTCGAGGATCATCATCATGACCCTTTGGTTGACCTCATGATCTTCAGCAACGAGCACGCGAAGGGGCGGCGCGCCATCATCTTGGCCGCCTGGACCAACCACGCCATTGTCGTTTGGTAAAATCTCTAGCGTGTGGCTTCGTTCCAGGGGCAGGTGAACGGAAAACAGCGTTCCCTTGCCAACGATAGAGCGCACCCGAATGGTTCCGCCCATAGCCCGCACCAATGCCCGGCTGATCCAGAGGCCAAGACCCGTGCCCCCATGCCGACGGCTTATTGAGCTGTCTCCCTGCTCAAACCGCTTAAAAAGACGATCTGATGTGGCGCGGTCAAAGCCTTGGCCCGTATCGCTAACCACCAGATGTAAGCCCGTTGAACATCGACGCGCCGTCATCGTAACGCGCCCATGGTCGGTGAACTTAACCGCATTGCTCAGCAGATTTGATATGACCTGGCTGACCCGAACAGGGTCGCCAACATAGTAGCCCGCCGCGCCCGGCAGGATGTTGAGCTCCATCTTCAGGCCCTTAGATTCAGCCGTGGCGCGATGGAGCGCGGTGACGTCCAAGAGCAGAGCGCTCATATCGAACGGCGCACGCTCGAAATCGACCTCAATGGCCTCAATCTTAGCGACATCCAAAATATCATTGAGGACCCGCTCTAGGATTCGGCCCGATGCCACCACGGTACGCGTCATCTCCCGGCCGCGCGCATCCACCTGTTGCTGATGAAGCATTTCGGACATGGCGATGATGCCGTTGAGTGGGGTGCGAAGCTCGTGGCTCATATTGGCCAAAAACCGGCTCTTAGCGAGGTTGGCCTCCTCCGCCTCATGCCGGCTGATATCTAGGGCAACCTCATGGTCGACTAGGTCGACGAACAGGCGGCGAATCCGGACCATTCCCGCCAACAGGGCGGCCAAAGCCACCAACACAAGCAACGCTACAGCGGGTGCTGCGCTGACCAGCAAGTGACCGCCGGGTTTACCGGCTTGCCAAGAAATCTTGCCGATCGCGCTGCCGTCAGGCGCGCGCAGCGTCACAAAGGGTTCGGGAACGACGGCCCCTTGCAGGGATAGACGTGGCCGATCGAGGGCCAAGTCTTCCGATAGTCGAGGAATGATGCTGGACACCCGCTGTCCCGTGGCGACCAGAGGGTCTGCAAAGGCAGCATCGCGATGGGCCGCGTCCTCAGGAACAATGTTCGAGACGGCGACAAAATAAGGCGTACCCCCAACCAGAACCATGCCCTCATAGGCAATATGAGCCGCGAACCCATAGGACCGGTGGTCCGATATCTTGCTGTTCCGAGCTGTGGTTTCATCACGAACCTCACGCAGCAACGGCGCTATAGCCTCGATAAACTGCGCCTCCTGCGACGCCGCTACGATTTTACTATCGCGCGAGACATAGATGGGTTTTCCGTCCGATGTGAAGACGACGGAGACCGGGTAATTCATATAGTTCGAGAAATATTTCCCGATATTTTCATGAATCCAGTCTGTGTTTCGGGCCAAACTTTGGGTGTGCGCGTCGCTCCAAATAGCGGCTGAACGCACATCATTGTGCATTTTAACGAGGGTGCCATCGATACGCCGAGAGGCCAGCAAGGTCTCCTGCCTCAGGCTATTTTGGTCGATCAGCTTGGCGGAATAGTAGACGAGGCCCACAACCGTGATGATCGTGGCACCTGCAGCGAGCATCAAAACCGCAAAAAGGCGGAGCAATTGCTGACGTCGGATCGCAACCTGTTGTGAAGGCGGGGTTGCCATCAAATCCTATTCGGCCTCGACATTGAGGCACCGTTTTATGGGCCTCGGTACAGCCCACAGCCCTAAGGGCTAAACGGATAATTATCAATATTCATCAGGACGAATGTTAGGATCCCGGCGCGCGGCGCGGTTAAAGAAACAGGGTCTCGCATCCGGTACCCTGCAAAAGACCGTCAACAGACCCCCGCTCATTGTCGGACAGGCTCGCGCGCCCATCGCGAAGCCATTTGAGGCACTTGGCTTGATAGGGGAAGCTCGGCTGGGTCCAAGCCCGGCCATCAATCTGCGTATCAAAACTCTTTTCACCCGCCATTACAGCCTTGGCATTGGCCAGCAGAAACGGCGCATAGACCCGGCCAATCTCGTTTAACAGCGGCGAGAGGGCGGCCCGTGCCTCATCGGCCGTAAACCAGTCCGCGTCCTGCGGATCCAACCCTGACAGATCCTCCATCAGATCCAGCCAAGCCCGCACCCGATAGGACCGCGCGATCGTAATGGCCGCAGAGGTTGGCTCGATGATAGCCAATTGGGTCAGTTGACCATAGAGCGCGAAATCTGCCGACGATGGCCGACCACCCAAGACATAGCCCTTGTGCTGCAAGAGGGCATCGAGAATGTCGATGAACCGCTCATAGCTAGATTCAATCGTCTCAGCCGTTACCGCATTTGAGCCGACCACATAGAGCCGATCAAATTGGCGCTTCGATATGGCGTCTGAATATTGTTTAGCCGGCTCCGGGGCCGCGCGATTCTGGGACCAGTAGACCAGCATGGGCCCGGCATTGTCATGGTCGGCCTTATGGTACCAACGAAAGTGGAACATGGCCTTGGTCAGCCATTCATCCGCATAGTCTTCGATCAGATCATTCAGGAATGCCAAGGCCGGATCAGAAGGAATAGCAGAGCGACCCTCATATTCTCCCTCAAGCCGCCGGGTGAGGGGCGTGGAATCGGTCACAGCCTCGAGGCCACCTTGACCATCAGGATAGTAGAAGGTCGGCAGCAGGGGCACTTTTGGAACCGGATAGCCCGGCTTGGGAGGACGACCAGAGGTCCAATGGACAGCGTAGGGGATGCGCCGATACCGCAACAAAGCCACCATCTTGCGGGTATAGGGTGAGCCAGGAGCCCCCATCAATTCCAGCGGTGCGTTGGTCATGGTCATGAGATCCTCCGACAGGCAAAATCGTGCCGCTTCTTATTGGCAATATAACTGCCAATAATCGTCGGTGCGGTCAAGCGAGCCTTGAGGGCCTAAGGTATCGGCCGGGGCTTGGTGCCCAAGCGGCGGCGCGGCGCAGGTCTGCGGGCCATCGAGGCGCTAAGCTCTGAGCCGGACGGATTGATGCCGTCACCGAGCGGGCCGGGATCATCGGGAATGGGCGCGGCCCCGATAGCTGAGGCCGCTGCGGCCACGAAGGGGGCTGAGGCCTCATAGGCCGATGGCAGAGACGGCAGCTCACTGATAGAGCGCTCGCGACGCTCAAAGCGAGGATGGATCAATTCCCCGGTCTCGGCATAGGCCACGGACAGACGCGCCCAATCGCCCGGCGTATAGGCAAAGGCGCGACCTTCCGGATCAAGATCAGACCAGTCCGGCTCCTGCGGCGCAGACGCCCCCCTAGCGATCCAAGCGCGAGCCTCGTCAGAACGGTGGGCGGCAAAATGAACGCGGGCCATCAGGCCGCACAGCCGCGCCGTTGGGGCAACGTCAGGCTCCAACAGGACCGAGGCAAAGGTCAAGGCCGCCGATGGATCGGCCAACAGCAAGGCCTGCTCAACCATCAGGATCTGGCTTTCGCGATGGCTTGGATTGAGGGCGGCCAAGGCCTGCAAGCGCACCGCTCGCGCTTTTGGCGTCTCATGGGTGTTCAGGTCGCGGTAGGAGAGCCACAGGGCCGGATGGGGGCCAGACCGCCAGGCTGTCTCAATCAGCGAAGACGCCTTGGAAGCCTTGCCGTCCGCCTGCAAAAGCCGTGCAGCCATCACGGCCCCCGGTGCGAACCCCGGTTGGAGCTTGGTGGCTTGGAGGGCCAAGTCCAAAGCCTGAACCTTGGCGCGATCATCAATCTGGTTCTCAAGACCCGCAGCCGTCGCGGCCAAGAGTGCGGCGCGGCCACGGTCAGCCACGATCGGCGAAACGATCTTGCGCTCCTGCGCGCCCTTCAAAAGGGCAAGGGCTGCGGCCCAGTCGGCGCTTTGAAGTTGATGTTCGAACACGGCGCGCCAAGCCCAACGCGCCGTCTTGGCCAACCCATAGGCCTCTTCTGCATGGCGCAAGGCCTTGGCCCGGTCACCCTGCAAGAGCGCCGCCTGCATGAGGCCGCGATGGGCCGCAAGCCGCATGTCGGGGAAGCCAAGCATAGCCGTATAGGCGGCTTGAACCGCTGGGCCATCACCGGCCGCCTCTGCGGCCTGGGCCGCCAATAGACGGACAAGGGCGGGCGTGTCTTCAACCAGATCAGCGGCCTTTTGACCAAGGCGGCGTGCTTCGGAACCATCACCCGCTGCCGCAGCCAGAAAGCCGCGTGTCAGGATCTCATTGCCTTGGCGACGCCGCGTTTCAGCGCGGGCCAAAGCGGCGCGGCGCGGAATACCGATTAACCAGATCAGGCCCTGCCAAAACAGGGTTGCAAAGAGAGAGGTGAAGACCACCGCCAGAAGGGCCGCCGCAGCGGTCATGTCGAGCCGCCAGCCCAGCCACTCTACCGTCGCATGACCCGGCGCGTCGGTCACCGACAGGCCGATCACAGCAGCGACGCAAACAAAGAACAGAATGAAGGCGACACGGATCATGCGCCGACCTCACGACCAGCCGACTGGCTCAGAGCCTTGAGGGCCGAAGCCCGCAAGGCACCAATCTGGCGCTCCAGTTCCGCCCGCCGCTCCAATCCAGACCGCCATTGGGCCATCGACTGTTGCGCGTCCTTAGGCAAATCGTCCAAGGCCTTCAGGGTCGCATCAAGTTCGCCATCATTGAGCAACCGCTCCGCGCGGGCCAAAACTGCGTCCGGGCCCTTTCCGGTGACCTTGTCGACGCGCCGAATGGTGACGATCGAGGCCAGAACGTGAAGTGCCTCTGCAAACGGCCCAGAATCTTTACCCGGCGTGCGCGCGGCGACAGCCGCCCTTGCAGCGACCTCAGAAAAACCGCTGGCGAGCGCAGAGCGGGTCGGGGCACCGGTTTGGGCCAAGCGGCGCAGGGTTCGCAGGTCTGTATTGGCCGGCAATAGCGGCTCAACCGCCTTAAGATCTTCGTCAAAGGGTTGTGAGGATTGTGCAGCCTGCTGCAGGGCAGACGCCGCCAGCGCGGAGGCCGCGGCCGCAGCCTGCTGATGTTGGTCGGCCTCAAGCCGTCCGACCCGCTGGTTGATAGCGAAAAGTTCCGCGTCCGGCACAGTGGGCTTGGGGGTCTCAGGCGCAACTTCATCGGTCGGTGCTGCCCCGGAATCGGCTGGCCCCGAGGCGGGTAATTGAGCCGCGCCGGTCACATTGGCAGCAGGACTGGATGACGAATTGTTCTGTCTAAAGACCTGCGGCCCATAGACGCCAATAAAGACGCCGAGCGCGATACAGACCAAGCCAAAAATCATCGATACCCAAAAGCCCAGACCCAGCAGCGACCGACGCCTTGTGACGGGCGAGGATCCTAAATTTGGGGTCGTGCTGAGATCGGGTTCCATAATCAAAGGCCTGCAGGTTCTATTGCCGCCGGATGCGGCCTTGCGGAGATGAGCGTCTAAACTAACAGACTAAGGATTGAAGCTTCGTTCGCAATCGGGGCAATAGCCCTTTGGCGGAACTTTATTGCATTTAGTGGCATAAGTGCGGCCTCAGAGAGACCAAAAAGACACATATTTTCCGCTGCGCTAGGAGAAATCACAGCCGCAAGCCGCCCCGCTGCCATAGCAGAATGGATAAGGACCGCCTCGGCACCTTCGGGAACATGGCCATCGGGCGCGGCAATCGTCTCATAGACGGTCACGCGCCGCGCCGCGCAATCACACCTTTCGAGCAGGCCCGTTAAGTCCCCTGCGGGTTGGCGCGCGCTCAAATGAACCAATTCACCGGCCCAAGAGGCGGGGCTTGCGAGGATCAGGGTCGCCAAATCGGACACCGAACCGCCGGCGGATTGAACCCGTTTAAAGCCCGCCCGCCGGGCCGCGTCTGCTGTTGCATCACCAACGGCAAAGACCTGTAAATCCGCTAAGGCGGGGACAAGGCCTTGCGAAACGACCGCATCGATCGCGCTCTGGCTCGTGAAGGCTAAGGCCCCAGCGTCTGCCAAAGCGTCCGAGGCGACCGGCACAATGCGCGTCTCGATCAGGGGTTGGACCACCGGTTCATGGCCCATCTGGACCAGCCGCTCGGCGGTGGCGGCGGCTTGGGGCTGAGCGCGGGTGACCCAGACGCGCACCCTTACGCCTAATGTTCCGGGAGCAGCAGACGATCCCCGCCTGCAGCCTGGATGAGAAGGCCCATCCCGTGGCCAAAATCGCGCACAGCCTTCAAGGTCTGCGCGTCATTGCCGAGCTTTGCCAGATCGAGCGTGCCCTCTTGGCGAAAGCGCTCTTCGCCCATCGGCGTCAGGGCCTCAACCGTCAGGGTCATTAGGGTGCCGATGGTTCGAGCGTGGGCCCCGATGGCCGTGCGGCAAGAGCCCTCGAGCGCCTCAAGCGCGCCGCGTTCAGCCGCCACGGCGAGAGCAGTTGGCAGGTGGTGCAGGGCCTGAACCCAGGCCGCACCTGCATCCTCGATACGGGTTTCGATGGCAAGAGCCCCCTGACCCGGAGCCGGAGGAGACGCGATGGGGTCGAGCAAGGAGCGGGGCAGGTGGCCGAGGCCCAGCCGGTTCAAGCCGGACAGGGCCAGCAAGATCGCATCGGCCTCGCCACGCTCGAGCTTGGCAATGCGGGTATCGACATTGCCGCGCGTCATGACGATCTCAAGATCGGGACGGGCGCTCAGACATTGGGCTTGGCGGCGAAGGCTGGCGGTGCCGAGACGCGCGCCCTTAGGCAGGTCTTCAAGCCGGTCATAATGCAGGGACAGGAACGCATCGCGCGGATCTTCGCGCTCGGGCACAGCGGCGATGATCAAGCCCGCTGGCAACTCTGCGGGCACATCCTTGAGCGAATGGACGGCGCAATCGATGCGGCCATCAAGCAGCGCCTCTTCGATCTCTTTGGTGAAAAGCGCCTTGCCGCCGACCTCAAGCAGGCGGCGATCCTGAATCCGGTCACCGGACGTGGTGATCTCGACCAGAGGCGCGATCTTGTCGGCATCCTCGGGCGCGCCGCCTAAGGCTGCAACAATACGGGCCTGCATCATGCGGCTCTGGGTCAGAGCCAGCTTCGAGGCGCGGGTGCCAATTCGGACAGAAGGTTGCTTAAGCACGGGCGGAAGGCTACCTCGGAGGGACAATCTATGCCTGCTACAGGAGAGGCGGCCAGACCGCAACCTATGAGCCCGTCCGCCGACACCGTCTTGACCTCTACTGTAACCGTACTGGGGATAGAAACCAGCTGCGACGAAACCGCCGCGTCGGTGGTTCGTCTGGGTCCGGAAGGCTCCGTCGTGCTGTCCAGCATCATCGATAGCCAGATCGCCAAGCACGCTCCCTTTGGCGGCGTCGTGCCCGAAATTGCCGCCAGAGCCCATGTCGAGGCCATTGACCATGTCATCCGCGCTGCGATGGATGAGGCCGGGCTGGGCTATAGCGAGCTGGACGGTGTCGCCGCCACGGCTGGGCCGGGGTTGGTCGGCGGGGTGATGGTCGGCCTGTCAGCCGGAAAGGCCATCGCCTTGGCGCGCGGCCTACCCTTGATGGCGGTCAACCATCTGGAGGGCCATGCGGTATCGGCTAGGCTGGAGGCGGACGTCGCCTATCCCTTTCTGCTGCTGCTGACCTCCGGTGGCCATTGTCAGCTTCTGGACGTGGCCGGGATTGGCCAGTGCCGACGGCTGGGCACGACCATCGACGATGCGGCCGGCGAGGCCTTTGACAAGATCGCCAAAACGATGGGCCTGCCCTATCCCGGTGGTCCGGCACTCGAAAAGCTGGCCGGGGGCGGGGACCCAAGCCGCTATCCCCTGCCCAGAGCCCTATTGGGTCGGCAGGACTGCGACTTTTCCTTTTCGGGCCTCAAGACCGCCGCTGCTCGGGTTGCTGTGACCTTAACCACGGAGGACGAGCGCCGCGATCTCGCTGCCGGGGTTCAAGGTGCGATTGCGCGCCAGCTTTCAGAACGCACCGAGCGGGCGATGGGTGATCACAGCCAAGATCGAGCGCCGCAAGATCGCCGGTTCGTGGTGGCTGGTGGCGTGGCCGCCAATGGCGCGGTTCGCTCGGCCCTGCTGGCCGTATGCGAAAGGCAGGGCTACAGCTTTGCTGCGCCGCCGCTGCGCTACTGCACAGACAATGCGGCGATGATCGCGCTGGCCGGTGCCGAAAGACTTTTGCTGGGTCTGACCGACCCCTTGGATGTTGCCGCAAGGCCAAGATGGCCCCTCGATGAGGCGATGGCCGCGTCAAACCCGATCCATAAGCCCAGTCGCAAGGGGGCCAAGGCATGACCGCTATCCAACGCACCTTTTCCCATGTCGGCGTGATTGGCGCGGGGGCTTGGGGCACGGCCCTCGCTCAGGTCTGCGCGGGATCGCACCGCCCCGTCACCCTTTGGGCACGCGAGCCTGAGGTAACGGCATCGATCAATAGCGACCACGAAAACCGGCTTTTCTTACCGGGCGTGACACTGGCCAGCACCATCACCGCCTGCTCGGATTTGGCAGACCTTGCGGCCTGTGACCTGATCTTGGCCGTGCCGCCCGCCCAGCACATGCGCGCGACGCTCAGCGCCTTTGCCGCCCATCTTGGCCCCGAGACCCCCATCATCCTCTGCGCCAAGGGTATCGAGCAGGGCTCGCTCAAACTCATGACCGAAGTGGCCGAAGAGACCCTGCCCGGCCAACCGCTCGCGGTCCTGTCAGGACCCAGCTTTGCAGGCGAAGTGGCGCGGGGCTTGCCCACCGCCGTCACTCTGGCCTGCGCCGACCCGGTCCTTGGCCAAGCCCTTGGAGCCCATCTAGGAACGCGCACCTTTCGGCCCTATCTGGCCACCGATCTGATCGGGGCCGAGGCGG
>CALFYB010000131.1 GCA_937952995.1 uncultured Caulobacteraceae bacterium | reverse complement strand
AACAGATCGCGGATTGTGCCCCCGCCAATACCGGTGACCGTTCCCAACATCACAAAACCGACCGCATCCATCTGATTGCGTGACGCCACCAGTGCTCCGGTTATGGCGAAGACAATGATCCCCAACCAATCGAGGATGATAATGCCATTTTCAAACATACCGCCCCCGATATTGGACCAACCACCTGTTTAAAGCGCTGCGATCAGCGTGGCGCAAGCCGAACCCTATAGTCCGCCACCGGGCAGCTAACGCCCTTGCGGATACAATAAAGGCCACGCAGGAGGAAAATCCCGCGCGGCCTTTGGAGCCTCAGATGGGATTGCGAAAATCTAGCGCTTCTTACGTCCGCCACCGCCTAAGCCTGCGGCCTTGGCCAAGCCCGAACGGGTCTGGCTGTAATCGGACGAGGTCATGGGATAATCTTTGGGTAAGCCAAATGTCGCGCGATACTCATCCGGGGTTGTCCCGTGAGTGGTCAGGTGCCGCTTGAGCATCTTGTAAGGCTGGCCATCAATGAACGAAATAAGGGCGCTCGGGGTTATGCTCTTACGAATTTGACCCGCTGTTGGCTTTTGCGATGGAGATGCCGGTTCTGCTATCGCTATCGGCGAGTCAATTGATGCCAAAGCTTTATATACTGAATTGATGAGGTTTGGCATTTCTGCGGGGGGTACGGAATTATTGCAAACGTAGCTCGCTACAATGTCAGAAACGATACCGATTAATTTATCAGACATGAATGACCTCTCAATCTTTGTCATTAACTACTCTAATCAAGAAAATTGATCAACTTGAAATTTGAAGCGTTCCATTTTCTTATGAATAGTAACGGCCGAAGTGGTGCAAAGGTTGGTCACTAAACAACGATGTCAGTTAAAAACCGGTTCGAAATAGCGTCGCCCATGACATGACCTGAACCTCAAGGCTGGCCCAATTGCAGAATATAGGATGAGCCCTAATCTGGCTGAACTTGGCCCGCGCCCGGGCGCACGACAGCGTGGGATGCGGCGAGGACATGGCTGCGCATCACCGACCGAGCCCAATCCTCGTCCCGGGCTTCAAATGCAGCGATGAGCTCGCGATGATGTTGTAGCGAGCGCAACAGTTCGGCATCGGAATAGCGCGCAAGCGTGCGAAGAATCAGTGGGATTTCGACAACCAGCGCGGCCATGGCGGCTAGGCGCGGGCTCATTGCGGCATCCAATATAATGCGGTGAAACTCGCTATTGGCGGGGGTGAAACGGGCATTTAGTTCGCCTGCACCCTCTGCTTGGCTATTGGCAGCCCTAACCGCCGCCTCCATTTCGCTAGCCAAGACCTTGAGCTTGGCAATGTCCTCGTCTTTGATGAGCACAGCGGCCCTTCCAGCCGCATGTCCCTCGATCATGGCCCGCAAAGCATAGATCTCGGCCAATTCGCCGTCACCAATTGCAGCCACCTGAGCGCCTTGGTGAGGCGTTACAACCACAAGACCTTCGATGGCGAGACGGCGCAGTCCCTCGCGCACAGGCGTGCGTGACACACCGCAAAGATCCGTCAGCTCTTCTTCTTTCAACCGCTCGCCGGGCGCGAAACGACCTTCAAGGATCAAGGACCGGATCAATTCATAGGCACGTGCACTCGCAGTGGACAAAATTCACTCCCTAGATCAGCGGCCCCGGCCAAAATCCTTGACGTCGGGAGCATTTGTATACAACGGTATTCCATAATAACAGCCAAGGGCTCGATTTCGGTCTTAGAGGAAGGATAATCCCCAAGATCGCATACAATCGCCGAGCCAGCTGCCTTAAAGGGGACCTAAGAATGAACCGATCCGTTAAGACTATAGCGGCTTGTAGCGTTTCAATCATCGCTCTTGCATCCGCCACCTTCGCCCAAGCGCAAACCGCTCCTGCCAGCGAGTCCGGCTCGATTGAGGAAATCGTCGTCACCGCGCGCCAGCGGTCAGAAAACCTCAAGGACGTTCCAGCTGCGGTTGCGGCTCTTACGGCAGGCACCCTCAAGGCGGCAGGCGTTCAGCGCGCTGGTGACTTTGTGGCCATGGTCCCCGGTGTCAGCCTCGTGCAGGCCGCCGAGCAAGGCGACGCGCAGGTCAATATCCGCGGCGTAAACAGCGCGCGGGATGCCCAATCCTCATTCGCCTTCGTGGTCGACGGCGTACAGATGGCGAACCCCGCCTCTTTCAATCGCGAGTTCACCGATCTTCGCCAAATTGAAATTGTTAAGGGTCCACAAGGCGCAGTCTATGGCCGTAATGCTGCGGCCGGCGCGATCATCGTAACCACGGACAAGCCAAACCAGACCTTCCAAGGCTCAGCCAGCCTAGCCGTTGGCAACAACAACACTGTCACGACCAAGGGCCGCATTGCCGGACCGCTCGGCGACAAGGCTGCCGGTAGCCTTTCCTTCGACACCCGCAAGACCGATGGCTTTTACGGCAATACGCGCGGTCAAGACGGGCTCGATCGTTATGACGGCTACAACATCAATGGCCGCGTCGTGGCACAGGTCGGCGAAAAGACTGAAATCGACCTGAAGGCCCGCTATGGCCAACTCGATGCTGGCTCGATTGCCTACAACGCTGTCTTCGCTCTGCCGAACTTTGCAGCCGCCTTTAAGGCACCGACCTTCTTCGAAGATGTGAACAACCACAACTTCCTGTTCCAGAACAACATCGACCACACGAACCATCAGGACGCCTTAGAGCTGTCAGCGAAGTTCGATCATGATCTTGGCTGGGCAACCCTGACCGGTTGGGCACTCTATTCGGATATTAAGAACGACCTCGTCGCCGATGGCACGGCCGCATCCTTCGGCTTCTTCAATGCCGAGCCCACCTGTAAGGCCTCCTTCGCGGCCTTGGCCGGTAAGGTTCCCCTGCCCTATCCGACCTATTATGGCGCAGATCTGGGTGGTTCGTTCTTTGGTCCCTACACGCCTCTGACCTGCGACGGCTATCAATATCAGCGCCGCAATCAGAGCGACACGAGCGCTGAGCTGCGCATCACCTCCAAGGCGGGTGAGCGTCTGCGTTGGCTCGGCGGCATCTATGCCTTGAATATCGACCGTGAAGTTGGCGTTGCAGCCGGTATCGATTCTGGCGGTGCACCCCCAAGCTCGCTCTATGTCGCCGCAGGCAAGCCCTATGCGACCGAGCAACTGCTGTGGGATAACTTCAAGTCCAATGTCAGCTCGATCTTTGGTCAAGCGGCTTACGACATTCAGCCAAACCTTGAAGGCTCGTTGGCCCTTCGTTACGACCGCGAAGACCGCAAGGTTTCCAACCTGGTTCCTGCCGCAGCCCGCAGCGCCTACATCACGCCAGGCAAGCCGCTTAACCCGGGCCTGATCGCTGCAAACGGTAGCTTCCTGACCAGCATCCCCGACCGCAGCAAGACCTACGATCAGCTTCAGCCCAAGGTCGGCCTGCGTTGGACCGTCAACGATGCCTGGACCCTCTACACCGACTGGGGCGTTGGCTTTAAGTCAGGCGGCTTCAACAACCAAGGCAGCAAGGCCACGGTTGATGGCTATATCAACACCCGTCGCACCGCTGCTGGCTTCAACACCGTCAAGATCACGGATGACTTCAACAAAGAAGTCTCCAGCGCCTTTGAAGTCGGTGCCAAGGCCCGTCTGTTCGACGGTCGCCTGACCCTCGACGGCACGGTCTACGACACCAACGTCAAGGACATGCAGTTCTTCGAATTCTTCGTTGGCCCCTTCGGCCTCTTGCGTGTGGTGTCCAACATCGACCGCGTCAAGATCCAAGGCGCAGAACTGGGCGCGCGCTTTAAGGCCACGAGCGACCTGACCCTTGAAGCCTCTGGAGCCCTCACCGACTCCAAGATCAAGAAGAATGCCGTGCGTACCGACACGGTGGGCAACAAGTCGCCCTATACGCCAGACTACACCTACAATCTGGCCGTCCAGTACAATCACACCTTCTTCAGCAACTACGACCTGACTGCACGGGCCGATGTGCGCACCACGGGTCCAACCTGGTTCCACGTCGTTCAGGACCAGACGGCTCCGACCGTGTTTGAATATTACTATCCAAACTTCGCCCGCGCAGACTACTCGCGCACGCAGCGCGATGCCTTCACCACGGTGGATGCTCGCGTCAGCGTGGCCCGTGGCGGTTTGACCG
>CALFYB010000130.1 GCA_937952995.1 uncultured Caulobacteraceae bacterium | reverse complement strand
GCCACCTTCATGGTCACCAGTGATCACAATAAGGTCGGCGATTCTTCGCTCTATGATCCGACCCAAGGCCGCAACATCGCCAAGCGCGACTTCCCCTTTGCAGTGGATATTGATCTCGATAGCTACAATGCCACGATCGAATATGATCTGGGCTTTGCGGACCTGACCTCGGCAACGGTGTTTGCCAAGTCCAAGACCGGTTGGAACCTCGATCTGGACGCCGTCTTGACCGCGGTCATGCCGTTCTATTTCCAGGAAAAGATCGACACGGACTCCATTGTCGAGGACATCCGTCTCGTTTCCAAAAAGGGTGGCAAGCTCGACTGGGTCGCTGGTGCCTTCTATCTGGATCAGAAGAGCGACTATGCCGACAGCTTCAACGTGCCCCAGTCGTTCTTGGCGGCCCTGAAGATCACAGGTCTTGCGCCCATTCGCACGCCCAATGCCGACACCAGCATGGACCTGCGCAACAAGAAGAACTTCGAAGCTGCGCTCTATGGTGAGGCCAGCTACCACATCACCGACACCTTGACCTTCACGACCGGTGCCCGCGCCTCGAAATATGAATTTGTCGATCAAGATAAGGGTATCGGTTTTACCACCCCAACCCTGATCCCAGCGATCTTCACCTCGATCTTTGGCTATGGTGGATCCAACATCGTCAAGGTGCCGTCGGTCGCACGCACCAACTCTACGGGCAAGAAGAGCAAGCTGATCGGCAAGTTCGGTCTTGAATGGCAGCCCAGCGCTGACCAGACCTATTACGGCTTGGCATCGCAAGGCTTCCGCCGCAGCCATCCCAATGGCCCGTCGGCCAGCAACGGCGGCAAGAGCGCGATCAATCCTAACGATCCAGCGATCATTCCGGTGATGGCTGAGGCGGACTCGCTGTGGAACTATGAACTGGGTGCCAAGAATGTCTGGCTCGACGGTCGTCTGCGCACCACGGTTGCGGCCTACTATATTGATTGGGGTCCGATGCAGGTGCCGCTGGTCCGTTCGTCGGATGCAACACCCTATGTCGGCACCGTCGGCAAAGCCCGATCGATCGGTCTGGAAACCGAAGTTGATGCCCTGATCAATGAGCATCTCGAAGGCGGCTTCAACGCTACCCTTCAGAACGCCAAGGTCACCGAACTGACCGCAGCGGAATCGCTGATCTCTGGTGCCATCGTCGGGGCCAAGCTGGCCTCGCCCGAGTTCAAGGCCGGTGCCTATGCCAAGTACGGCTGGACCTTGGCCGATGGGTCCGATCTCTATGCCCGCATCGACGCGCAGCATGTCGGGGAATATGTCAACACCTTCCCCAACACGGCAGGTGCCAAGGTTCCGAACGCGGCCTTTGCCAAGATCCCAGCCTATCAGAACGTCAATGTCAGCCTCGGCTGGGCCAAGGGTAATCTGAAGGCCGTGCTCTATGCAGAGAACCTCGGCAACAACCAGTCGCCGATCTTCATCGATGCGGCCAACTACTCGCTGAACCGTTACGGCACCTTGCGTCCGCGCACGGTCGGCGTGCGGCTGGGCTGGAAGCACTAGAGGCCCCCGGCGCGATTGGGTCTTAAGGGCCTGATCGCGCCGACCTTTATCTATTGTCAAAATGATCTCATAGTCTGATCCAAACCCCGGCGTGATCGCGCGATCGGGGCGGGGGAGTGGTTACCATGTCCATGCTGCGCAAGGCCCAAGCCCTTGGGTTCACGGTTCTTATGTCCCTCGCAGGCGGGGCTTTGGCCTCGGCGGCGGATATCAGACTGGCCACCCCTCAGGGTCAGTTGATTGGTGAGGTCGGGCCCGAGGACGGTATCGCCGTCTTTAAGGGTATTCCTTACGCCGTGCCGCCCGTCGGCGTGCGTCGCTGGAAACACGCCGAGCCTGCCCCAGCTTGGGTTGGACTGCGCAGCGCCAAGGCTGCAGGGCCTGCCTGTATGCAGATGACCATGCCCGAGAGCCTGACCTTCGGTCCAGGCAAGACCCAGCCCGTGCTCTATTTCGAGCCCGGCGATGTCACCAGCGAAGACTGCCTTTACGCAAACGTCTGGACCCCGGCCAAGGGCGGCGAGATCAAGCGCGCGCCTGCTCCGGTGA
>CALFYB010000129.1 GCA_937952995.1 uncultured Caulobacteraceae bacterium | reverse complement strand
CCAAGTGCGAAATGAAGTCAGCAGGGTGGTAGTAGCTGATGTATTGCAGAGCGGCGGCGACCGATTCAATCAGGTCGTTTTGGCGGATGGAGGTCATGTTCAGGGTCCTGGAAAGGGCTTGGGGACAGAGATAAAACAGCCACAGAGTTTACTCAATACCCCTGTCTCAAGGCTTGCATCTTGCTGCGCACAGCGCTCAAGAAAAAACCCGCTGGGGTGAGCAGCGGGTTTGGGGGTGTGCGTCAAGAAGTTACTTGATGGACAACACCCATGCGGCCAGTTTCTTGGCTTCGGCGTCATTGACTTGCGTGTTCGCAGGCATAGGCACTGGGCCCCACACGCCTGCACCACCTTTTTGAATTTTGGTGGCCAGTTTGTCGACGGCGGACTTGTCGCCTGCGTATTTGGCAGCGACATCTTTGTAGGCTGGGCCCACCAGCTTTTTGTCGGTTGCGTGGCAAGCCATGCAGTTTTTCGATGTTGCCAATGCTTGATCAGCCCACACTGGCGCAGACACGGACGTGACAGTGAGCGCGAGCAAGGCAAAAAGATTTTTTTTCATGTCGTGACCTCTTAGATGCATGAAGTAGTGGACGAAGCGCCAGTTTATCGTGTCTTCACCTCAACACATTTGCCCCCGCTTGGCGTCATGGATTGGCGTGTCGGCTCAGGTTGCGAGAGATGTGTGGGCGATAATCCGGTCAGACTTTTTTGATGCTTTTTTGACCGGAGACTTCACATGCCTGCTTACCGTTCCAAGACCTCTACCGCTGGCCGCAACATGGCCGGCGCCCGCTCCCTGTGGCGCGCCACAGGCATGAAGGACGACGACTTTCAAAAGCCCATCATTGCCATTGCCAACTCGTTCACCCAATTCGTGCCAGGCCACGTGCACTTGAAAGATCTGGGTCAATTGGTGGCCCGTGAAATTGAAGCTGCAGGCGGCGTCGCCAAAGAGTTCAACACGATTGCGGTGGACGACGGCATCGCCATGGGCCATGACGGCATGCTCTACAGCCTGCCTTCGCGCGAGCTGATCGCCGACAGCGTCGAATATATGGTCAATGCCCACTGCGCCGACGCCATGGTCTGCATCTCCAATTGCGACAAGATCACGCCCGGTATGCTGATGGCTGCCATGCGGATCAATATCCCTGCGGTATTCGTCTCGGGCGGGCCCATGGAGGCCGGAAAGGTTATCCTCAAGGGCAAAGAAGTCGCGCTGGATCTGGTCGATGCCATGGTCGCAGCAGCCGACGATTCCTACAGCGACGAAGAGGTCGCGACCATCGAGCGCTCGGCCTGCCCGACCTGCGGCTCCTGTTCGGGCATGTTCACCGCCAATTCGATGAACTGTTTGACCGAGGCCCTAGGCCTGTCCCTGCCCGGCAATGGCTCGGTTCTGGCCACCCACTCGGACCGCGAGAGGTTGTTCTTGCAGGCCGGTCGCACGGTCGTGGATCTGGCTAAGCGCTATTACGAAGGCAATGACGACCGCGTCCTGCCTCGCTCCATCGCCAGATTCGAAGCCTTCGAAAATGCCATGAGCCTCGACATCGCCATGGGTGGCTCGACAAATACGGTGCTGCACCTGCTGGCGGCAGCCTCTGAAGGCGGCGTGCCCTTCACCATGGACGACATTGACCGGCTATCGCGCAAGGTGCCATGCCTTTGCAAGGTGGCCCCCGCCAAGAGTGACGTGCACATGGAAGACGTGCACCGCGCGGGCGGCATCATGTCGATCCTGGGCGAGCTAGATCGCGGCGGCCTGCTGCACACC
Source organism: uncultured Caulobacteraceae bacterium (assembly GCA_937952995.1). GTDB lineage: Bacteria > Pseudomonadota > Alphaproteobacteria > Caulobacterales > Caulobacteraceae > CAISGS01. The sequence continues at coordinate 8,489 of CALFYB010000129.1, read as the reverse complement.
CACCTACCTACGGTCCATGCCCCGACCCTTGGCGATGCCATCCGCCGCTGGGACATTGTCCAGAGCCAAGACGAGGATGTGCACCACTTCTTCCGCGCCGCGCCGGGCGGCGTACCGACCCAAACGGCCTTTAGCCAGTCGCGCCGCTGGGAAGCGGTGGATACGGACCGGGCCGAGGGGGTGATCCGCGATGTCGAGCATGCCTTCTCCAAAGATGGTGGCTTGGCGGTGCTCAGCGGTAATCTTGCGCTCGACGGCTGCATCGTGAAGACGGCGGGCGTTGATGAAAGCATCCTGACCTTTGCTGGCCCGGCCCGCGTGTTCGAGAGCCAAGACGATGCGGTCAGCGCGATCTTGACCGGCAAGGTCGTCGCTGGGGGACGTTTTGGTCATTCGTTATGAGGGCCCTCGCGGCGGTCCCGGCATGCAGGAAATGCTCTATCCGACCAGCTATTTGAAGTCCAAAGGGCTGGGCAAGGCTTGCGCCCTGATTACGGACGGGCGTTTCTCGGGCGGTACGTCAGGCCTGTCCATCGGCCACGTCTCGCCTGAAGCCGCAGAGGGCGGTCTGATCGCACTGGTCCACGAGGGCGACCGGATCGAGATCGACATCCCCAACCGCTCAATCGTTCTGGCCGTCTCTGAACCAGTTCTGGAGCAGCGAAGGGCGGAAATGAACGCTCGCGGTGCCGATGGTTGGATGGCTCATGGCCGCAAAAGGCAGGTTTCTGTCGCCCTGCGCGCCTATGCCGCATTCACCACCAGCGCCGCACGCGGCGCGGTCCGAGATCTAGATCAGGTGCGATAGGCCAAAAACTCTCTCTCAATTTCAACATAATGAGATATTCCGCTGGTAAGGAATAGCAGGTCACATTGCGGTCTTAGTCACATCTCATTAGTGTGACGCCGCTATAAGATCGGTTTCCGGTCGTGGATGTTTTCTGATATCGGACAGATATCATTTTCTAATCGGCTTCATGGGTGCAAGCCCTACGGTCAATTCAGTTTCGTGGAGAGGGTCCCATGTTCGTTTCAAAGTCTGCCAGCATCGCCGTTGGTGCCATGGCCATTGCGCTCGGCCTTAGCGGCTGCGCCACTCAAAAGTATGTTGATCAGCAGGTTGCCGGTCTTGAGTCCCGTCAGGGCACGGCTCTGAACGAGCAAGGCACCAAGATCGGTGGCCGCATTGATGGTCTCGAAACCCGCTTGAACCAAGTCGACCAAACCGCTCGTGACGCTCTGGCTCGCGCCATCGCCGCTGGCAAGCTGGCCGAAGGCAAGTTCCTCTATTCGGTGGTCATGACCACGGATGGTTCGGTGACCTTTGCCAGCGGCAAGGCGATCATTTCGGACGAGGGTCAAGCCAAGCTTGCGGCTCTGGCCACTCAGTTGAAGACCGACAACCAAAACGTCTATCTCGAAATTCAGGGCCACACGGACTCTAACGGTTCAGCCAAGGCCAATGAGCAGGTCGGCATGAACCGCGCCAATGCGGTTCGTACCTATCTGGCCAAGCAGGGCGTGCCCCTGTCGCGCATGTCCAGCGCCTCCTACGGTGAAGACGCGCCTGTGGCAGACAATGCTACACGCGCCGGTCGCGCGGCCAACCGCCGCGTTGTCATCGTCGTTCTGAAGTAAGAATTCCTGAGGATCACGCTGGCCATCGGGTCTAGCGTGATCCATCAGCATCTTATAATTCTGCTACGGGGTAGGCTTGGGCGTCTGTAACGCCTTTAGCGTAAAGCCCTAACGAGCCTTTTGCGCCGCGTCATCCTTCGGAATGCGCGGCGTTTTTTATGGCAGCACACGTCTGTAGAAGCCGCAGCCTCTAGTTCCAGAGGCTCCACCGGGGGCGCCAGGCCTTGATGCGGGCCTTGGCCTCGGTCAACTGGGCCGGGGTCAGTTCTAGCCCGACCATGTCCCTCATGCGCTCAGCCTTCTTCTTTTCCCTCGGATCCTCGGCGCGGGCCGCGGAAATGTCGAACCACTTATAGGCCTCAACATAGTCATCCTTGGGGATGCCTAGGCCGTTGGCGTACATCAGGCCGACATTATAGAGCACACGGGGGTTTCCACCCTTGGTCAAGGGCAGCCAAATAGACAGGGCCTCTTCAAAGTTCTTTTCGTCATAGGCTTTAGCGCCACGGGCAAATTCGGCCTCAAGCTTCTTTGAAATTTTCGGTTGCCGCTTAGCCGACTCCGTTGGTGGCGGGACCACCGCTGCGGGGGCGGTCACCACCGTCGCCGGTTTGTCCTGAGGCGCGGCGGGGGCCTGTTCTTGCGCTCTGACCGATCCAAGGCAGGCAAACGCAATCGCCGCCGCAAGGGTCACGGGGATCACAAACGCTCTCATCGCTTAACTCTGTCTCCGTAGGCGGTTGTAGGGACCAATCCACTGCAGAACTTTTGAGGCAATTTTCGGGCGAACCAGAGCCTAGGCCGTAAAACCGCAGGGCTCTGGGTTAGACGTACCCAATCGCGGTTTTCTGATCCTCGACGATCGTGCGCGCGGCCATCCAATAGTGCCAAGTCGCCCAAAAGCCGGTTGGGGCCAAAACTAGCAACGCGAAGCGCAGAGAGGAGGCCTCGTCAACGCCAACAAATCCGGCCAGATGCGCACCCAACCAACTCACGCCCGGAATGAAGGATGCGAAGTCAGGGTTTTTCTGCAGGGCAGCGATGAAGTCACTGAGCCAGCCCACGCCCTGGGGCGCGACGATCAGGTTGAACACATTAGCGATCAGCAGCGCTATCGCGGTGAACATAGCGCGCATCTTGGGCGGCGCGAGGTTTTGGCCCAAAGCAAAGGCGGGGCCGATGTAGAAGTAGATCGCAGGGATGAAGATCCACAACATGGCTGTGGCCATAGACAGGGAGTGAGTCCAATAGGCCAAAATGGAGGGGATCGTGGCCAACGCCGTTACAATGGCGAGAAGCTTAACAATACGGCGTGGGTCGACAAACGAAGGCCGCGACAGGAGCCAAGCCGTCAGCAATGAGGCCAAAATGCCCATGACCAGATGGATAGGGCCAACCACGGCACCGGCTTCTCCAACATTCAAATGATAGGCGCGCTGGAGGAAGGTCGGTGTGAACCACATCAGGCCCCAGCCCCACAGGGCCGAAACGCCACTGCCCATGATCACGTGGAAGGCGGCCTTCTGTTTGAAGAAGAAGGCGACCGTCTTGGCCAAACTTGGGGCGTCTTCGGTCGAGACCGCATCGAGGCGCCCACGAACCGGCTCTTTAACCGTCAGCATGATCAGTGCGGCAAGCATGATGCCCGGGATGCCCAACACTAAAAAGGCCGCATGCCAGCCGTAGCGATTGGCGACATAGCCCGCCATATCCGCGCCAATCCACGCCCCAATCGGAGCCCCCAGAGCAAAGATGGTCATGGCCATGGGGCGACGGTCGGCCGGGAAATAGTCACCAACGATCGCATTACAGGACGGCGTCCCGCCCGCCTCGCCTATGCCCACACCGATACGGGCCAATAGAAGCTGGATATAGTTGGTCGACAGGCCGCAGAAGGTGGTCATGGCCGACCAGACGGTGATGGAAATGGCCAAAAGGTTGCGGCGGTTATAGCGGTCTGCGATCCAAGACAGCGGAATGCCCATGGTGACATAGAACAGCGCCAAAGACACACCGGTCAAGAACGCGACACCGCCATCGGTGAGCTTCAGCTCCACCCGGATAGGCTCCAACACGGTCGACATGACATAACGGTCAGCGATGTTGATCGTATAGGCCAACATCATGATGAAGAGGACGTACCAGCGAGCCCCTAGAGAATAGGTCTGGCCTTCTTCGACGGCTGTAGCGGTGGTCATCTTGTCTTCCTCAACCCTTTGCCAGTTCCGGACCCAGAACCTGTCTAAGCGGATCCAGATAGGGGGAGAAGTTCTCCCACTGGTCTAGGCCACTGGTGAAAATCGGCTGCCTGACCTGCTCTGAGCTGGCGGTCCTAACGGCGCGATCATTCTTATGGAAATTGATACAGCCCTCTTCGAACGGAAGGCCACAGAAATCGAGCAGGCGGCGCACTTGCGGCTCAATATCGCCAACCACGTCCTCATAGTTGACCCGGAGAACCTTGCCCGGCAGCACCTGATCCCAGTGGTCCATCAGGGCCACATAGTCCTTGTAGTAATGCCCAATTTCTTCGAGGCCATAGGTGAACTCTTGGCCCTCTGCGAACAGCTGCTTAAAGCCACTGAAACAGCAACCCATAGCCCCGCGCCGCGCATCAATGATCTTGGCATTGGGCAAGATCATGTGGATCAGGCCGATGTGACGGAAATTGTTCGGCATCTTGTCGATGAAGAAGGGCGTGCCCTTCTTGCGATGGATGCGGGTGTCGCGCAAAAAGGCCTCACCAAAGGCGGTAAGGTCCTGCGGTGAGAGGGCCCCGAGATTGGCCGGATAGGCCGGCTCCTCATCAACGCGGCGGCGGCCATTGATCCGGTGGGCAAGGGCCAAGATGTTGGGCAGCTCCATCGTGCCCTCGACCTGACTGTGCGACGCCAAGATCTGTTCTAGCAAGGTCGAACCTGCACGCGGCAGCCCAACAATGAAGATCGGATCGGGTGCGGGACAGCCTGAGCCAGCCTTGGCTTCAAACAGGGCCGGATTGCAGTGCTCGATCTGCAGGTCCATTTCTCGGCTGATCCGATGCCAGTCGTAGCCCAGTTCTTCGCGCTTGAGCCGGTTACCCCGCTCATAGGCGTCAAAGGCCTGCGCATGGTCGCCCCGGTCTTCGAGCCCCTTAGCCAGAGCGAAACACAGGTGATAGCGGTCGACGAGGGCGGTCTTGGGATCCGCCTCGCGCTTTTTCATGGCCTGGATCTGATCGTCCGTGAACCGATAGGTCTTAAGATTGGCCAGGCTCCAATAGGCATCGCCAAAATCAGGCCGGATTTCATAAGCGCGGCTATAGGCGGCGATGGCATCGGGCTGACGACCAACCGTTTTAAGGGCGTGGCCAAGGGTCAGATGGATGGTCGGATTGTTCGGCGTTTCCTTAGCCAACTTCCGATAGACGCCAAGCGCCTCATCGAAATTGCCAACGGCGAGATTTTCATTGGCATAGAGCAGTTCGACCTGCGGCACGCCTTTGGACTTTTTGCGCAAGACGGTCGCCTGTTCGAGCGCCTTGGCGAACTTTTGCCGCTTATGGAGCACATCGACATAGTCTAGGTGGGCGCTGGTATTGTCAGGCTCGAGCACGATGCAGGATTCCAGCAGGAATTCCGCCTCTTCATAGGAATTGAACTTGGTTCCGATCTCGGCGAGGAACCGCATGGCCTCGACATGGTGGCCCTTGGTCTGGAGATAGTGACGGCAGATCTGCTCGGCGCGCAAAAACCGGCCCTCTTGGATCAGATTTGCGACACTCAAGATCTCTGGCGGCAGGCTGTTGAGGTAGTTGTACTGATCCTGTGAGAACTCCGCCGCGGCCCGCGCGCCGGTTGCGCGCTGTAGCTCAGACAGCATCTGCCAGCTGGCAATCAGCGCCGCATTGTTGGCCACAGCACCCTGATAGGCGAGCAGCGCGCCGCGGCGGTCGCCCGTGTCACGCAGACAGTGGCCTCGCTCCTGATAGGCGCGGCCAAAGCCGGGGTCCATGGCAATGAGATGATCGTTGGTCGCAACGGCCCGCTTGTAGTCACCTTGATAGCGATAGATCACAGCAAGGGTGTAGAGCGCGTCCTTATGTTTCGGATCAGCGTCTAGAACCTGTTGGCACAGGGCAGCGGCTTGCGGGAATTTAGTCTGCTGCAACATGTCCCGCGCACGGCCGAGAAGGTCGTCGATCTGGGCCGGGGACAATGCAGCTTGGGTCAATCGTCTATCCTTATCGTTCGGCTCAATCATAGCGTCTCAGTGGGCCAAGGTAAGGATGTTTATTGCGGTTTTGATCCAGTCTCGGATCGGAATTTCTAACGGTCAAAAGCAAAAAGCAATGGGCCCCCGGGTTACCGGGGGCCCACCACAACTTGACTAGTTACGGACAGAGATACGGACACCGAAGGTTTGCGGACGTGACGTGGTCACGCGCAGCTCACCATCATTGCCGCTCTTATAGAGCTCTGGGCGGGCGTCGGTGAGGTTTTCACCGAACAGTTCCACGGTCCAGTTGTCCTTCGAAGCACCGACCGACGCGCTAAGCGTGGTGTAGGACTTCTGCTTCAGGGCACCCTTCAGAGGAACGATCACGTCGCCTGGCTTCACCGTCACACCGTTGTAGGTGATTGGCACTTGCGCCGCATAACCTGCCGTGGCGTTGAAGCCTGGCAGCTTGATGCTGACATTGTCGATATCCGACGAGATGCTGGAATCGACGAAGTGGAAGCCACCTTGCGCGAACGGACGCAGGCCCGACGCGGTTTCGGTCTCATAACGCATGCGGATATTGCCCTGGAACTTGGGGCTCAGAGCCAATGGGCTGCCGAGCGGCACCAGAACGGTAGCGGCCTTGCGATATTTGGTCAGCTCGGAGTCGTTGTAGGAGAAGCCGCTGTTGATCGTCAGCTCCTTGGTTGGACGCCAAGCCACATCACCTTCAAAGCCACGGATGCGCGCATCGGTGAAGTTGGTGGTGAAGGTTTGGTTCGAGATGTTCTGGTCGAACACCGTCATCTGGATGTTTTCCCAGTCGATCTGGTAGGCCGCTGCGTTGAACTGCAGGGTCCGGTCGAGCAGGGCCAGCTTCCAACCAATTTCATAGTTGGTGACAGTATCGGGCACGAAGGCCTTCAGGCTGTTACAGGCTGGGCTAACCACGTTACAGGGCTTGCGGTTGAAGCCACCGGGGCGGAAGCCTTCCGAGTAGGTCGCATAGACCAGCGAACCGTCGTCGAACTTGTAGGTCAGGTTGCCCTTCAAGATCGTGCCCGTGTACTTCGCAGGCGAGAGGCCCTTGAGCGTATTGGCGAGGTTTGCGCTGACGCCATAATATTTCGGCGGCGTGGCGACGGCGCTATAGGTGCCGGTAGCAGCATTGTAGACGCCGCGTGAACCGTAGCCGAAGCTGGAGTTCGACGAACCGGTCATCGACGCTTCTTCGTCATAATAACGCGCGCCGCCGGTCAGGGTCAGTTTGTCTGGGATGATGTCGTAAGAGGCTTCACCATAGACGGCGAACTGACGGTCCTTGCGGGTGACGTCGTTGAAGAAGCCGACATTGACAGGCTTCACGCTTGGATCATGCGCATTAACGCTTGGATCGGGAGCGCGCGAATAGATGAAGCCTGCGGCCTGCTGAGAGTAGGACCAGTCGGTGTTGTCGTAGAGCGTGTTCTCGTCATAGAACAGGCCGCCGGTCGCGCGCAGGCGCTTGTCGGCAGGCGTCGTGACGCGGAACTCATGGGTCGAACGGGTGTTCTCGTTCTTGACCTTATAGCTCTTGTTCGGGGTGTAGCAGGTCTTACCGATGTTGCCGTTATAGGCAGCGGTATAGTAGACGCCGCGGTCGCACTCATAATACGGCAGGTAAAGGCCGATATTGGAGTAGGACGCATAGTCCGCCTGCTGAACAGCGGTGTGGTTCAGATAGGATCCGGTATAGATCATATCCAACATGCCCAAACGACCGTTCACCGTCAGCGTGGTTTCGTCGAACTCATCACGCAGATAGTTGGGGTTGAACTGGGTGACCTTGAGGTCGCCGACGCCGGGCTCATAGTTGAACACGCCATTGGTCTTGAGGTTCTGACGCATATGCATCAGGTCGACCGACCAGTTGTCGTTGATTTCATAGGCCAGGGCCAAACGCGCACCGGTGTAGGCCGCGTCGTTATAGTTGTTCTCAACAAAGCGGTCATTGTTGATGGTCTGGCGGGTTGGGGTCTTGTACAGGCTGCCGGTGCAGTTGGCGACGCCGGAGCAGGATTCCAGAGCGCGGATCACCAGAAGCGGGTTACCGGTTGGCAACTTGCCCGCTTGGCCAACGTGACCGTCAAACGGCATCTGGTAGGTGCCAGCGACGTTATCAATATAGCCGCCCTGTTGGTCGTTATAGACAACCAGACGTGCCGCCAACTTGCCCTCGATCAGAGGGATGTTGATGAAGGCGTCGCCTGCAGCGCTGGGTGCGCCGCCCTTGGTCATCGAATAGCTGCCGTTGAAGCCCGAATGATATTCCTTCAGGTCCGGCTTGTTGGTGATGTAACGCACAGCGCCGCCCATGGCGCTTGCGCCAAACAGGGTGCCCTGAGGACCGGCCAGCACTTCGATGCGCTGAAGGTCAACCGCATAGACGTCAAGGTTACGGCCTGGCATCGAGCTTGGGGCGTCGTTGAGATAGAGCGCGACGTTAGGCTGGGCACCAGCGGTACCGAGAATCTGCAGGCCGGGGGTGTCGGTGGACAGGCCGCGGATATACATCGATGAGGTGCCTGGGCCGTGCGAGGCGGTCCGGACGTTGGGCAGGTATTCAACCAACTTTTCGAAGTTGGCGATGTTCAGCTTCTGGAGCGACTCGC
>CALFYB010000128.1 GCA_937952995.1 uncultured Caulobacteraceae bacterium | reverse complement strand
ATGCGGGTCTGGTCGCGGGTGTCGGGCATGGTCAGGAAGACCAGCAGCGATAGGGCGATACAGACGCTGACATACACATAGAACCACGATTCATGGCCGCCCTGCTTGAGCCACAGGGCGACATATTCTGCCGTGCCGCCAAAGATCGAGTTGGCGAGGGCATAGGGCAGGGCGACCCCGAGGGTGCGCACGTGGGCCGGGAATAGCTCTGCCTTCACCACGGCGCTGATCGAGGTGTAGCTGGAGATGATGGCGAGGGCGGCGCAGACGAGGATCAGGGCGGTCATCTCGTCGCGGGTCTGGCTCAAGGCGTTGAAGATCGGCACGGTACAGAGGCTGCCCAAGACGCCAAAGGCGATCAGCATCGGCTTGCGACCCAGCTTGTCAGACATCCAGCCCGCGACTGGTTGCAAGACCATGAACAACACAAGGCTTAAGGCGCTGATGCTGGTGGCGGCCTCCTTGCTGAACCCGGAGGTATTGTGCAGATATTTCTGCATGTAGGTGGTGAAGGCATAGAATGCCAAGGAGCCGCCCATGGTCATCCCCACGACCATCAGGGCCTCGCGAGGGTGGGCCATCAAGGCGCTGATCGTGCCGCTTTTGGGCGGTAGGTTATCCTCGGCAGCCTTGGCCTTGAGTTGCTCAAAGGCGGGGGTCTCGTCGATGCTACTGCGCAGATAGAAGGCCACGACCGCAAGGGCACCGCCCATCAGGAAGGGAATGCGCCAGCCCCAGCTTTCCAACTGGCTTTCCGGCATGACGGCCTGCAGCACCATCAAGGTGGCGAGGGCCAGCAACTGGCCCATGATCAGGGTCACATATTGCCAACTGGTCCAAAAGCCTCGGTTCTTAGAGCTGGCCATCTCGGACATATAGGTGGCGCTGGCCCCATATTCGCCGCCGACGCTGAGGCCTTGGAACATACGGGCCAGAACCAGAACGATGGGCGCGAGCACGCCAATGGTGGCGTATCCGGGGGTCAGGGCAATGACCAGTGAACCACCGCACATCATCACCATCGACAGGGTCAAGGCGGCCTTGCGTCCCACCCGGTCGGCATAGGCCCCCATCATCCAGGCCCCAACCGGGCGCATCAGAAAGCCTACGGCAAAGACCGCAGCGGCACTGAGCAACTGCGCGGTCTGGTCGCCCTTGGGAAAGAAGGCCTTGGCGAAATAGAGCGAGAAGGAGGCATAGACGTACCAGTCGAACCACTCGACCAGATTGCCGACAGATCCGCCGATGATCGACCCGATCCGGCGTGCCATTGGCTTTTGCTCGTCACCCATCTTTGTTCCGCCCCGACTCTTGATTGTGCTTTAGCCTAGAGCCTTTGACCGCCCTGTCGAGACGGCGCGAGGCTCAATCGACCTGATAACCCTTGGCCTCGAGGCGCGCCTTCATGGCGGGGCGCAGGGCAGGCCAGTCTTCGGCGAGAAGGCCAAGGCCGACGACGTCTTGATAGTGACCGCTTTTCATCACGTGCTGACGATAGAGCGCCTCGCGCTGGAAGCCAAAATCCAGATGCAGCCGCCAAGCGGACTCGTTGGAAAGAAGCACTTCGGTCCAGAACTTGTTCAGCCCAAGCGGACCGAAGACCTGCTCGATCAGCCAATATTCGACATAGGCTCCCACGCCTTTACCTCGGGCAGCAGGTTCGGCCAGATAGTGACCGAGGCTGCAGCGGCCGTTGCGCGGATCAATATCGGCCAGATTGGCGACCCCCGCAGGAACGCCATCAACCTCGATCACCCAATAACGGCGGCGCGGATCACTGGCTAGACCATCGAACCAGCGGTCATGCTCTTCGCGGCTGATCAGGTGATCCGTATACATATAGGCTGCGACCTCCGGGCTGTTGCGCCAGATATGCATCCGCTCGCGGTCGTCTTCGGTCAGGTCGCGCAAGGTGACTTTGGGCATGAGGGCCTCAATAGCGCCGATCGCCGCCCATCGCCCAAAGATCAGGACGGGACTGGACGAAGATGCGGACATTGTTCGAGGTAAAGTCGGCCTTGCGGGGATAGAGCGCCTCATAGACGGCGCGGACAAATTCTAGGTCGTCGGGGCGGTCCACGGTCCAGCGCACTTCGCCCTCTGAGGCGTGCTGTTCGAGGCCCGTTATGACAAAACGTTCGGGGCGCTGATTGATAAAGGCGGTGACATGCTCGCGATCATAGGGGTCGGTGGCCTCTTGGGCGGCGAGGCGCAGGACGGATGCGCGCATGACCTCGACATCCAAGCCCTTGGGATAGCTGCGACGGGTCGGGACATTTGAAGTGAAGTCCGCGCCGGAGGTCTCAAAAAGCTCAAGGGTCTGATCGATCACGTCGGGATCAGCCAGCGGGCAGTCTGCGGTCAAGCGCACCACCGTGTCGTCCGGCCCGAACTGGTCCAGCGCTCCGATAAAGCGGCCAAGGACATCCTCCAGCGAGCCGCGATAGACCCCTATCCCTTCGGCCCGTAACCGTTCGGCCAAGCCATCATCGCTGGGATCGGTCGAGGTGGCGACCACGATCTGATCCAGCCGCTTGGCGCGTTTGAGCCGTTCGATCTGCCGCAGGATCATCGGCTGACCGACAAGATCGGCCATCACCTTGCCGGGCAGGCGGGTCGAGGTCATGCGGGCTTGCAAGATGGCGAGGGTCAGGGGAGCGGTCCTTCTGTAACCGCACCCTTAAACCACAAAAGCCTTACTGATTTCTGCAGCGCTTAAGCCCCCATGCTCTCAGCGGTGATATTGAACAGGTCGGCAGAGCCTTGGGTCACAGCGGCCGTTAGGCCGGGGGCTTGGGCGAGGATATGTTCGCTATAGATACGGGCCAGCCCGATCTTGGTGCGCCAGTAGGCCGCGTCGCCTTCGCCGGCGGCTAGGTGACGCGCGGCCGCCAGCGCTCCCTTGCCCAGCATCCAGCCGCCCATCACATCGCCGAGCAGCTTGAGATAGGCCGCAGCCCCCGCCAGTGCGTCCGGCTGGGCATGGCCGCGTCTCTCGATCAGCCAGCCGGTGGCAGCCTGAACAGCGGCAATGCCATTTTCAAGGCGCGTGCCGACGGTGTGCA
>CALFYB010000127.1 GCA_937952995.1 uncultured Caulobacteraceae bacterium | reverse complement strand
CGGTTTGAGGTGGCGACCAGTACCACGCCCTTGGCGAACAGGGCTTCGAACAGACGGCCGAGGATCATGGCGTCGGCAATGTCGGTCACCTGCAGCTCGTCAAAGCACAGGAGTTGCGCCTGCTCGGCGATCAGGTCGGCGACCGGCACGATGGGATCATCGCCCCGGTTCTGGCCAAAGCGCGCCTTGCGCTCGGCGGGGGTGCCCTTTCGCCATTGATCGATCAGGCCATGGACCTCGGCCATGAAGGCGTGGAAATGGGCGCGGCGCTTGCGGCGGACGGGCGCTGAGTCAAAGAACAGGTCCATCAGCATGGACTTGCCGCGTCCGACCGGTCCCCAAAGATAGACGCCCTTGATGCCGCCAAAGGACTTCGGCTTGCGAAATAGCGTAAAGCCCTGCGGTTCCTGCGCCGCGTTTAGATCACCCTCGAGCCGTGACAGGGCCTCGATGGCAGCCTGTTGGGCCACGTCTGGACGGATCGTTCCGGCCTCGAGGCGTTCGGCATAGGCGGTTTTCAGCGACACCGGCATGAAGGGCTAGCGGGCCGGATCTTTGACACCCAGTTCCGCGCGGACAAAGCGATAGGTCTCACGCTTTTCGCAGGCGCAGGCCCGCATCTTGCCGTCCTTGGTCCACCAGATCAGCGTCGGATAGGCGAAGTTCACGCCGTTGTCTTTGAGGAGCGGGCGAAGGTCGGTGACCATCTTGCGGCCAGCCTCGACCACAGCGGTGCGACCGGTATCCCCGTCGGCAGGCACGATGCCAGGTGCGGTCCACGCCTCGACCGGAACCTTGTTCCAGTCTTCGAACAGGGCCCACGACCGATTGGTCCAAAGCTCTGCGACGGTGGCGCGCTCGACGGGCGTTGATTTGGCCACGCCATTGACCTCGGCGCGCGCGACCTCGATCACGCGGGTGTCGACGCCAACGGCGTGCAGGCCCGGAAACTCCTCGGCCTTGAAACGCATGCAGTCAGGGCAGGACCGGAAGCCCACCATATAGAGGGTCGGGCCCGTATTGCCTGGGGAGACCCAGCCAGCGCTTTCGACAATCTTGGTGATCTCGGCCTGATGTTTGGTGATGGTCTTTGGGTGCCACTTGAGGTCCGTATTCCAGACATAGGCCCCAGCGCCGATCACGGCGGCGGCGAGGACAATGGCAATGAGGATCGTTCCAAGCCGGTTCATCGGATCACTTCCAAGTTGGCGTGCAGTTTTGGGGTAGCGCCGAGACCTAATTGCCGCATCGCGCCGATGGCGACAAGGGCCACGAGCACAATCAGGCAGACATAGGCGATGGGCCTCTGGGGCCGACGGGGTTGACGCTCACTCATGGGGTGCAGCCTATAGAATATTCTGTCCCACGGCCCAACCCTGTCGATGAAAGTCGTCAGTTAGGCCAGGTGCTGGGGTCTAGCCCGAGGACCTCACCCGCCAGATAGAGCGAGCCGCAGATCATCACGCGGGGCGCGCCGTCTTGCACCGCCAGCGTCAGGGCTTCGTGGACGTCGGTGCAGGCAAAAGCGGTCAGTCCAGCCGCCATGGCTGTTTGCGCTAGGGCCACCGGCGAGGCGGCGGCATCGGCGTCAAAACCGACGGTGAAGATCTTGGGGTTCAGGGACGCGAAGGCCTCAAAGAACCCCGCCGCATCCTTATTGCCGAGCATCCCGCAGATCAGGGCCAGCGGCCTGCCATCTCGGGCCTGAAGCTCGCCCAAGGCTGTGGCTAGCGCACGAGCGGCATGGGGGTTGTGACCGCCATCGAGCCACAGGTCAGAACCGGCCTTGGCCGCCTGCTGCGCCAAGGGTCCAGAGGTCAGGCGCTGGAACCTTGCGGGCCAGACGACATTGGAAACGCCCTTGGCCAGCGCCGCCTCGGTGATCCGCTCGTCGTTAAGGGTCAAGATTGCCAGAACAGCGAGGGCGGCATTGTCGATCTGATGGGCCCCATAGAGCGAGGGCAAGGGCAGATCGTGCAAGGCGGTCTCGGTTTGGATCAAGAGCCGGTCCTGATCACGCCAGCCGTCGGCCTGTTGGCCCAGCACGGTTAGGGGCGAGCGGGTCTTGGCGGCGACGCGTTCAATGACGGCCATGGCCTCGTCGTTCTGACGCGCAATGATCGCCGGAACGCCGGGCTTTAGGATACCGGCCTTCTCACTGGCGATCTGGGCGATGGTGTCACCCAGAAACTCGCGGTGGTCCATGTCGACGGGGGTGATGACGCAGACCGCCGGGCGGGTGACCACGTTGGTGGCATCCAGCACGCCGCCGAGGCCGACCTCGATGATGCACAAGTCGGCTGGAACCTCTGCGAAGGCGGCCAGCGCGGCCGCCGCTGTGATCTCAAAGAAGGTGATGGGCAGGCCCGCATTGGCCGCTTCGACTCGCTCCAGCACCCTTGCCAAATGTTCCTCGGTGATCAGTTCGCCCGCCAGCCGGATACGCTCGACAAACCTAACCAGATGGGGCGAGGTGAAAACGTGAACCTTGAGCCCCGCTGCCGCGGCGATGGCCCGCAATGTGGCGACGGTCGAGCCCTTGCCGTTGGTTCCCGCGACATGGATGATCGGCGGCAGATGGTCCTGAGGGTTTCCCAGCGCCGCACAAAGGCGCAGCATCCGATCTAGCGACAGGTCGATCCGTAGAGGATGAAGCGCACGCAGACGCTCTAACGCCGCATCGTGAGGCCGAAGATGGTCGCTCATGGTCGCCCTAGCGTGAGGTTAGAGACGTGCGGCAAATGAAGCAGGCTTAGCGGCGAGCGCGGCCCATCATCAGGGTCTTAAGGATTGACCCCAAAACAGCGGCCAACTCGTTGCGCGGCGTGACCCGATCAATCATGCCCTTTTCAACCAGATATTCCGAACGTTGGAACCCGGGCGGCAGGGTCTCGCGGATGGTCTGCTCGATCACCCGCTGGCCTGCGAAACCGATTAGGGCACCGGGCTCTGCCAGATGGACATCGCCAAGCATCGCATAGGATGCCGTGACGCCGCCCGTGGTGGGGTCGGTCAGGACGACGATGTAGGGAAGGCCGACATCTTTCAGCTCTTGGATGGCCAAGGTCGTGCGGGCCATCTGCATCAGGGACAGGGCCCCTTCCTGCATGCGCGCGCCGCCAGCGGCGGTATAGGCGACAAGCGGGCACTGACGTTCTAGCGCGGCATGGGCGGCGGCGATGAAGCCTTCACCGGCAGCCATGCCCAAAGAGCCGCCCATAAAGGCGAAATCTTGCACGAGAACCACAGCTTGGGTGCCACCGATCTCGCCGGTCGCAATGGCCATCGCGTCTTGCTCGCCCGTCGATTTGCGGGCCGCAGCCAAGCGATCGACATAGGACTTGCCGTCAGAAAAATGCAGCGGATCGTCTGGCGCGGTCGGCGCAGGCAATTCTTCGTATTGGCCCTCATCGAAGGTGAAGGCAAAGCGCAGGGCAGGGCCAATGCGCATGTGACGTCCTGCCGGGGTCACCCAAAGGGCGGCCTCCAAGTCAGGTCGATAGATCATTTCCCCCGTGTCGGGGCATTTGACCCAAAGATTTTCTGGGGTGTCACGCTTGGTGACCAGATTGCGGATGCCCGGGGCAATCTTCGCCAGCCAGCCGCCACGCTCGCGCGCGGTCTTGCCGCCGTTGGAGGGGACGACCGGAGGGGTGTTGGAACCCGCTGGGTCTTTAGTCTCAGCCATGCTCATGCGCGGACCTTCAGCCCTAAGTGACGTTCACGTCAAGCCTTGCCATGCGAACAGCTTGAGCCAAGGCGGCGACGGACGCCAGCACTTTCGGTGCCGCTAAACTATCCGTCGCAGCCGCAGAGGCAATTTCTTCGACCAGAGCCGAACCGACAACGACCGCATCAGCGACCAGAGCCACCGCTGCGGCGCGCTCCGGGGTCTTGATCCCAAAGCCGACGGCGACCGGAAGGTTTGAGGCCTTCCGAACCCGCGCGACGGCGGGGGCGACGGTGGCGGCATCGGCCTCCTTGACCCCGGTCACACCGGCAACCGAGACGTAATAGACAAAGCCGGAGGTCCGCTTCACCACGGTCTCGAGACGCTTATCGTCGGTGGTCGGAGCGGTCAGGCGAATCAAAGAAATGCCTGCAACATCAAGGGCATCCGATAGCTCAGCAGCTTCTTCGGGAGGGCTGTCAACGATGATCAGACCATCGACACCGGCGGCGGCCGCATCGGCGGCAAAGGGCCCGAAGCCATAGGACAGAACTGGGTTGGTATAGCCCATCAGAATGATCGGCGTGGTCTGGTCATTGACCCGGAAACGGCGGACCAGATCCAAGGTTCCGCGCAGGGTCATACCGGCCTTAAGCGCTCGCAAGGCTGCGCGCTGGATCGGCGGACCTTCGGCCATGGGATCGGAAAAGGGAAAGCCCAATTCGATCAGATCGGCACCCGCAGCGGGCAGGCCCTTGAGAATTTCAAAAGCGGTTTCCACGTCGGGATCACCGGCCATGACATAGGTGATCAGGCCTGCTCGGCCCTCAGTCTTAAGGGCTTCAAAGCGCGAAGTGATTCGGTTCTGGCGCATCCGGGTCATTCTTTCGGTTTAAAGTCGGCTGCCCAGGGCTTCCGCCACGGTGAAGATATCCTTGTCGCCGCGTCCGCAGAGATTCATCAGAACGATGCCATCCTTGCCCAGTTCCTTGGCCACATCACCAACGCGAGCGAGGGCGTGGGCGGGCTCTAGGGCAGGAATAATCCCTTCGAGCTGTGAGCAAAGCTGGAAGGCGTCCAGCGCCTCTTGGTCGGTGGCCGAGACATATTGCGCCCGGCCGACATCATGCAGCCACGAATGTTCTGGGCCGATGCCGGGATAGTCGAGACCGGCGGAGATGGAGTGGGCGTCGATGATCTGGCCATCATCGTCTTGCAGCAGATAGGTCTTGTTGCCGTGCAGGACGCCGGGGCGACCGCCGGTCAGCGAGGCGGCGTGCATGCCGGTGGACAGGCCGTGGCCTGCGGCCTCGACCCCGATCAGGCGGACATTCTCGTCGGCTAGGAACGGATGGAACAGGCCAATGGCGTTGGAGCCGCCGCCGATACAGGCAACGATCGCGTCGGGAAGGCGGCCTTCGCGCTCAAGCATCTGCGCGCGGGCTTCGGTGCCGATCACCGATTGGAAATCTCGGACCATGGCCGGATAGGGGTGCGGGCCAGCCGCCGTGCCGATGATGTAATAGGTGTCGTCGACATTGGTCACCCAGTCGCGCATGGCCTCGTTCATGGCGTCCTTGAGGGTGCCGGTGCCGCTGGTGACGGGACGGACCTCTGCGCCGAGAAGGTTCATGCGGAAGACGTTGGGCTTTTGCCGCTCAACGTCGGTTGCGCCCATATAGACGATGCAAGGATAGCCGAACCGCGCGCAAACGGTCGCGGTGGCCACGCCATGCTGACCGGCACCGGTCTCAGCAATGATCCGTGTCTTGCCCATGCGGCGGGCCAGCAGGATCTGGCCGATGCAGTTATTGATCTTGTGCGCGCCGGTGTGGTTCAGCTCGTCGCGCTTGAAATAGATCTTGGCTCCGCCGAAATGCTGGGTCAGCCGTTCGGCGAAATAGAGCGGGCTGGGCCGTCCCACATAGTGGGTCATGTAGCCGCTCATCTCGGCGTGGAAGGCCGGATCGTTCTTGGCGTCCTCATAAGCCTGACCAAGGTCGAGCACGAGGGGCATCAAGGTCTCGGCCACATAGCGCCCGCCATAGTCGCCAAAGCGGCCATTGGCATCGGGATAGGCGGAGTAGTTATTCGGAGTTGGAGCGTTCACGCGGACCTGCCAAGCGGTTTGTAACTAAAGACCATACGCGCCACGGACGCGGCGAGCGGCTGACAAAAAGGCTGAAATCAGAGCAGGGTCCTTTACGCCCGGCCCGCGTTCCACGCCAGAAGAAACGTCGATCAAGGGTGCACCAGACTGGCCCATGGCCTCTTCAAGGTTCCAAGGATCAAGACCCCCGGCCAAAAACCAGGGTCGCTCATAGCGCCGCCCCTGCATGATGGTCCAGTCAAAGCGCGCGCCTACACCGCCGGGCAGGTCGCTATCTTTCGGGGGCTTGGCGTCGAAAAGCAGGTGGCTGACCAGTCCGTCAAACGGCTTGGCCACCTCGAGGTCGCTGGTTTCGCGCACCGAAATGGCCTTGATGATCCCCGCGCCCGTGCGCTGCGCGATAGCCGCTGCACGGGCCGGGGTTTCCTTGCCGTGGAGTTGAATGAAATCGGGCTTTAGTCCCGCCATGATCTGATCGAGGGCTTGGTCATCGGGATCGACGGTGACCGCGACGATGCTCGAGCGGGTCCGTACCGGCGCGGCCAATTCTACGGCGCGCTGAATGGTAAGGTTGCGGGGGCTTTTTTCGAAGAACATGAAGCCGAGATAGGCGGCCTTGCCCTCTAGGGCGGCGTCCACGGTCTCAGGCGTCGTCAGGCCGCAGATCTTGACCGGAGCCAAGGCGCGCAACTTGGCCAGATGGGGGTCGGCACTGTTCATAGATCAGGAAATGGCGGGCACGGGGTCGCTTGGCAAGGTCTGTGACGCGAAGGCCAACCGATTTCGCCTATTTCTTGAGAAGATCGCGGATTTCAGTCAGCAGGACCTGATCTGCCGTAGGGCCGGCTGGTGCCTCTGGCGCTGCGGCCTGTTGGCGACGCAGGCTGTTAACGCCCTTAACCAGCAGAAAAATCACGGCCGCGACGATGAGAAACTGGATCAGGGTATTGATGAAGGCCCCGTACTGGATGGCGACTTCAGCGACCTTGGCCGCTTCATCGGCAGGTTTCAGAACCAGCTTCAAGTCCGCGAAATTAATGCCACCCGTCACCAGGCCAATGGGGGGCATGATGACCTGATCCACGAGGCTCTTGACGATATTACCGAACGCACCGCCGATGATGACGCCAACCGCAAGGTCGACGACGTTTCCGCGTGAAATGAACTCCCGAAATTCGCTGATCATACCCATCGCGTCATTCCCTTTGAGTGAATCTATTCGTCGGCGTTCAGACGCTCGCGCAGTTCTTTACCGCTTTTGAAGAAGGGGACGTGCTTAGCCTTGACCGACACGGCATCGCCAGTGCGGGGATTGCGGCCACCGCGTGCAGGGCGCGAACGGACGGAGAAGGCTCCAAAGCCGCGCAGCTCGACCCGACCGCCGCCTTCGAGGGCTTCGATCATCTGGTCGAAGATCACGCCAACGACGCGCTCGACGTCTTTTTGGGTCAGGTGCGGATTTTCAGTCGCCAACTTGGCGATCAGTTCAGACTTAATCATTGAGAGGCCCCCGTCTCTATGGATTTGACCATGGTCGATAATCGAAAGGGTTTCAAGGGGTTGCAGGAAGAGAAATATAGGGTTCGCGGAATTTAAGGACTCGCGCAGCCCAAGATAAAGAAATGGCGGCTTGGTTTCCCAAGCCCCGCGCCGCTGCATAAAAAGAAACGGCGGCTTGGTTTCCCAAGCCGCCGCTGTCCTAACCCTAAAGGGTGTTGGACTATTCCTTAGACGCCTTCTCGCGCAGAGCCGCGCCGAGAATGTCACCCAGCGAAGCGCCGGAGTCCGAAGACCCGAACTGCTCGATGGCTTCCTTCTCTTCGGCCATTTCCAGAGCCTTGACCGACAGGGAGACGCGACGTGCGGCCTTGTCGATGTTGGTGATCTGGGCGTCGAGGCGGTCGTTGACGGCGAAGCGCTCTGGGCGCTGCTCCGAACGATCGCGGCTCAGGTCGGACTTGCGGATGAAGGCGGTCATCGGCGCATTTTCGTCGCCGAACTTCACTTCAATGCCGCCGCTGGTCACGTCAGTGACGATGACAGTGACGGTCTGACCCTTACGGTGGGTGTCGCCAGCCATTGGATCACCGGCCAGTTGCTTGATGCCGAGCGAGATACGTTCCTTCTCGACGTCGACGTCCAGAACCTTGGCCTTGACGACATCGCCCTTCTTGTAGCGCTGAATGGCTTCTTCGCCAGCGGCACTCCAGTCGATGTCGGACAGGTGGACCATGCCGTCGATGTCGTTTTCCAGACCGATGAACAGACCGAACTCGGTGGCGTTCTTGACTTCGCCTTCGACGGTCGAGCCCACGGGATGGGTTTCGATGAACTGCTCCCAAGGATTAGGCATGGCCTGCTTGAGGCCCAGCGAAACCCGGCGCTTCGAAGGATCGACGTCGAGAACCACGACTTCGACTTCTTGGCTGGTGGAGACGATCTTGCCCGGATGGACGTTCTTCTTGGTCCAGGACATTTCAGACACGTGGACCAGACCTTCAACGCCGGCTTCCAGCTCAACAAATGCGCCGTAATCGGTGATGTTGGTGATGCGGCCCATGAACTTGGCACCCATGGGGTACTTGGCTTCCACGCCGTCCCAAGGATCGGACTGCAGTTGCTTCATGCCGAGGCTGATGCGCTGGGTGTCTGGGTTGATCTTGACGATCTGAACCTTGACGGTGTCGCCCACGGCCAGAACTTGGC
The DNA here is from genome assembly GCA_937952995.1 of uncultured Caulobacteraceae bacterium. Lineage (GTDB taxonomy): Bacteria > Pseudomonadota > Alphaproteobacteria > Caulobacterales > Caulobacteraceae > CAISGS01. The sequence continues at coordinate 4,552 of CALFYB010000127.1, read as the reverse complement.
TTGGGTGAGACACGCGCTTCCAGCTCATGTCGGTGACGTGCAGCAGGCCATCGATGCCGCCCAGGTCCACGAATGCGCCGTAATCGGTGATGTTCTTGACAACGCCGTCGCGGATTTCGCCTTCGAGCAGTTGCGAAACAAGCTCAGTACGCTGTTCGGCACGGGCCTCTTCCAGAATGGCGCGGCGCGAGACAACGATGTTGCCACGGGGACGGTCCATCTTGAGGATCGAGAAGGGCTGTTCCTTACCCATGAGCGGACCAACGTCGCGCACAGGACGGATATCGACTTGGCTGCCGGGCAGGAACGCAGAAGCGCCGCCCAGATCAACGGTGAAGCCACCCTTGACGCGGCCAACAATGGCACCGACCACAGGCTCTTGACGGGCGAACACGCCTTCAAGACGGGTCCATGCCTCTTCGCGGCGGGCCTTATCGCGGCTGATGACGGCTTCGCCGAGAGCGTTTTCAACGCGCTCAAGGAACACTTCAACCGTATCGCCGATCTTGACGGTGGGCTTGCCCGCAGCGTCAACACCGAACTCCTTCACCTGGATACGACCTTCGGTCTTCAGACCGACGTCGACAATGGCGAAGTCCTTTTCGATTCCAACGACCTTGCCCTGCACCACGGTGCCTTCGGCGAAGTCGCGGCCACCTAGGACCTCGTCCAGTAGCGCGGCGAAATCGTCGCGCGAGGGGTTCATGCTCATAGTATCAGCCATGCTGTCTTTCATCTTGGTTATGAACGATCGGGTGCCAAACCGCTTGGTTGCGGTCCTTGATCAACGGCGTCGATCGTTCGGTTAGGGGTTAAGCCGAGGTCGCGATCAGATGCTTAAGGCTGGCAGAGGCTTACGACGGGACCTGATGAGGGCTTGCCGGGAGTCTCTGTCGCATCTGTCATGCTCGCGGCCGTACGAAGCGAAAGCGCGATGGGATTATCCGTTGGAACGGATGCGCGCAGCTTCGACGATGCGGCGGGCTGCATCGGCGGCGGACTCTATACTCTTCTGTGACGTATCGAGCAAGACCGCGTCGTCAGCCTGGGTCAGGGGTGCAGCACCGCGTCCAGAATCGCGGGCATCACGCAGGCGGATGTCCTCTAGGACCTCGGCCATCGAGACGCTTTCGCCTTGGCCGGTCAGCTGTTTCCAACGTCGTTCGGCCCGCACCTCGGGCGTGGCGGTGACGAACAGCTTGGCGACAGCATCGGGGGCGATGACGGTGCCGATATCGCGCCCATCAATCACCGCGCCGCCAGGGCGACGGGCGAAATCCTGCTGCATCTTTAGAAGGGCTAGGCGCACGGCGGGATGGACGGCGACCTGACTGGCGGCCTCTCCGGCTTGGCGGGTGCGGTATTCAGGCTGGTCCAGCCGCGCCAGATCAAGGTCTGCGGCGATCTTGGCCGCGCCTGCCTCATCATCCAGTCGCCCACCAGCGGCCAGCACCGCCACGCCAACGGCCCGGTAGAGCAGGCCGGTATCCAGATGGGGCAGGCCATAGAGCGCGGCGAGGGCAGACGCGATGGTTCCCTTGCCCGACGCGGCGGGACCGTCGACGGCGATGACCAGAGGCTGGCTCATGCGCTGATATCAGCCCCAAGGTCGGCCATCAGGCTGTGGAAGGTCGGGAAGCTGGTGGCGATCATTTCGGGCTCATCGACGGTCACGGCGGTCTGAGCGGCGAGGCCCAGCACCAGATGGGACATGGCAATGCGGTGGTCGCCCTTGGTCGTGATCCGCGCCCCGCCCTTAGGAGCCTGACCCGAGCCATGAACGATCATGCCTTCGGGCTCTTCTTCGATATCGACGCCGCAGGCCTTGAGCCCGTTGGCCATCAGGGCGATGCGGTCGCTTTCCTTGACCCGCATCTCGCCAATGCCGCGCATGATGGTCGTGCCGGTAGCGAACGCCGCCGCCACGGCCAGAATGGGATATTCATCGATCATGGCGGGCGCGCGCTCGGCAGGCACCTCGACGCCCTTCAAGGCGCTATAGCAAGCGGTCAGGTCGCCGACCGGCTCGCCGCTTTCTTCGCGCAGGTTCTCGATGGTCAGGTCCGCGCCCATCTCTTGCAAGGTGGTGAAGATCCCGGCCCGCAGGGGATTGAGCATCACCCCCTCGATGGTCACGCGGGAGCCGGGGGTGATCAGGGCCGCAACGATTGGGAAGGCGGCGGAGGAGGGATCGCCCGGGGCCCGCACCTTGGTTCCCGTCAGGCTCTGGCCCGCGCCCAGCCGCACGATCCGCGCGTCAGGGGTGTCGGTCACGTCGACGGTCACGCCAAAGGCCCGCAACATCCGTTCGGTATGGTCGCGGGTGGGTTCAGGCTCCTGCACCTCGACGCCGCCCTCGGCATGGAGACCGGCCAGCAGCACCGCCGACTTGACCTGGGCCGAGGCCATCGGCAGGCGATAGACGATAGATTTCAGGTTCCCGCCCTTGAGCGTCAGGGGCAGGCGGCCGCCGCTGCGGCCCATCCAGCTTGCGCCCATCAGACCCAGAGGCGTCAGGACCCGGCCCATCGGACGACCGCGCAGGGAGGCATCGCCGGTGAAGGTGGCGCTGAGATCAAAGCCCGCCGCCGCCCCCATGATCAGGCGCACGCCGGTTCCCGCATTGCCGCAGTCGATGACGTCGCTGGGCTCGCTAAAGCCGCCCTGACCCTCAACCCGCCAGCGGCCTTCGCCGAGTTGATCGACCGTGGCCCCAAAGCCGCGCATGGCCTTGGCCGTGTTCAGCACATCTTCGCCCTCGAGCAGGCCCTCAATCTCGGTCACGCCCTTGGCCAAGGCCCCCAGCAAGAGGGCGCGGTGGGACATGGACTTGTCGCCGGGAGCGCGGGCACGGCCCACAAGAGCATGTCCGGGTCGAGCAGTGAGGGCAGCGTCGGTCATCGGCGGTGGAAGGCCTCCTTCAGGCCGAACTTACGAAATAATGTCGCCCAAAGACGAATTTTAGGGCTTTGCTTTTGACAGCGGCATAAGCGCATGGCAAGTGACCGACCGCTTATCAAACAGGCTCTTAAAGGATCTATCCTATTGGCCAGTCCCGAATTGGGCTCAAAACAACTTTGCCCGAACTGCCAAGCCAAGTTCTATGACCTCGGCCGCAGGCCTGCTGTATGTCCAAAGTGCTCCACCGCCTTCGATCCCGAAGAGGCTGTGAAGTCACGTCGTAACCGTGCGCGGTCGACCACGCCCGATTACGAGGATACCGACGAAAAACCCGTAAAGACCGCCGAGGAGCCGGATGGCTTCGAGGACGAGGTGGATGAGACGCCCGAAATCGACGCCGCTGTCGATGCGGACGTCATGGAAGTCGATGACCTCGACTCCGACGGTGTCACCACCCCGAACTCGCCCGACGATCTGGGCGTCGACTTCGCCGAAGATGGCGATCTCGAAGAAGAGGCAGACGATGTTCCGTTCCTAGAGGACGAGGACGACGACTTCCCTGAAGACGAGATCGAAGGGCTGCCCGGCGAGGGTGACCTAGACATCTAAACCCGTTTCCTGCCCGAAAAGGTCCGGTTCCGCCGGGTCTTTTCGTGGCGTGGGACGGTTTGATCGCAGACGATCAAAAAAACTTTCTTTTGGGGTTGATCGGACGAAACCCACAGCATAGTGTCCGCGACCTCAAGGGGACTTCTTAGCAAGCCCCCCGACAGAAACCCGAATATCTTCGGGGCTATAGCTCAGCTGGTAGAGCGCTTGAATGGCATTCAAGAGGTCAGCGGTTCGACTCCGCTTAGCTCCACCATAAACCCCCCGTCGCAACCCGGCGGGGGGTTTTCCATTTGGGGGGTTAGCCCTAAGCGGCCAAGGCACGCTGAACGGCGGCCGGTTCCTTGTCGATGATCCGCAGCAGCGCCGCCGCTGGTCCGCTGACCTGCCGTTGGCCCTGTTCCCATTTACGATATCCCGACAGGCTCATGCCCATGAGCGGTGCCATCTGTGCCTGGGTTAGCTTGGCCCGACGCCTGATCTCACGCGGGTGGACCGGCTCATGCACCACGGCAGGCCCATCGCCCTTGGCATGGGCGAGCGCCTCATTGAGGGATTGGATCAGGTCTTCGCCAAGGGTGGTCATTGTAAAACCTTTCGGGTGGACTTGAGGGCAAAAACGAGAGCGGTAACGGCCCGCTTTTCAGCGGGGGTCATGTCGGCTTTGGCATTCTTGGCATAGGCCAGCAGGGCATAGAGGGGCATGGTTTTATCGAGATAATAATAGATCACGCGCGCACCCCCGCGTTTCCCACGGCCAGAGGCGGCAAACCGAACCTTGCGAACACCGCCCGTGCCGGGAATCTCATCCCCAGCCAGCGGATTGGCGGCAAGAAAATCAATCAACTCGCGTTTCTCTTGCTCGCTGAACAGCTTCTCGGTCTGGCGCACAAAGGTCGGCGTTTCCGCGACGGTTTGCATGGATCATATACCCCATTGGGTTAGTTTCGGCAAGGCCGAAAGGGCCCGTGTTGGGTGTCGTTGAATGTGTGAATGGGTCGCTGAGTGACATACATCTTTAAAATTTATAAAATATTTCGCT
>CALFYB010000126.1 GCA_937952995.1 uncultured Caulobacteraceae bacterium | reverse complement strand
AGCCTGGGTCTGATATCCGCGCCGTTCTGCTCTATGGCAAGGACCGAGCGGTGGTCCGCGAGCGGGCCGATCTGGTCGCGGCCAAGTCAACGCAAAATCCGGATGACCCCTTCGACGTCGCTGTCCTGACCGAGACAGACCTTTCCAACGATTCAGCCCGTCTGGTGGATGAATTGGCGGCCATGTCCCTTATGGGCGGGCGACGGCTGGTGCGGCTCAAACTGACCGGCGAAAAGGGCCCGGTGGACAAGGCTGCCGCCGAGGCGCTCAAGCAGCATGTGGATGGCCTGCTTAATCGAGAGGCCATGCTGCTGATCGAAGCGGGGGCGCTCGCCAAGGACTCCGCCCTTCGTAAAGCGGCCGAGCAGGCCAAGACCGGCGCTGTTGTCATACCCTGTTATGAAGACGACACAGGCGACGTCGCCCGGCTGGTTCGGGATCTGCTCAGCAAGGACAAGGTTGGCCTGAGCGCCGACGCCCTCGATCTCGTCGTGGCGAGGCTTCCCCGGGAGCGCGGGGTTGTTCGCCAAGAGATCGAACGGCTTGTGCTGTTCTTGGGCCCCGGCAGTGGCGTGAGCGCAACGCCTGCCGATCTTGCAGACTTCCTCGGGGTCGAGCCTGAAGCCTCGCTGAGCGACGCGGCAGCCGATGCCTTTGGCGGTCGGTTAGGTGCCGCACAAGCCGGTTTGCGGCGCGCCTTTGCCGAGGGTGAAAATGGCCCGGCAGCGGTGCGGGCTATTAGCTTCTATATGGGCCGTCTTCGCCGGGTGCTGACACTGCATAAAAGCGGCGCAGGCCTGCAAGAGGCAGCCAAGTCCTCAGGCATTTTTTGGAAACAAGAGCGCGAGTTCCTTCGCCAAGCGCGCGCCTGGACCCTTGACCAGCTGAGCGACCTTCAGCCCGACCTGTTGAACGCCGACCGGGCCTGCAAACAGACCGGCTCGCCTGATACGCTCATCGCGGAAAGACTCGCCTTAACCATAGCGGGCCGAGCGCGTCGATTAGGGCTCTAGAGGCAAAAGCCACCATATTTGGTGACGAAATTTGTTTTGTTTCAATATCTTGTGAAAATCCGGCGAAATTAACCTAATCGCGCGTACCCAAGCCCGCCGCTGTGCGCGTCAGACGACGGCAAAGATCGTCCAACTGCTCGAGCGTGGCATAAGAAATCCGGATTTCGCCGGCACCGTCACGGTCGAGAATTTCAACATCAAGACCAAGGATGTCAGACAGGTCCGCTTCCAGCGCGCGGGTATCTGCATCCTTAACGCCGCCCGCCTTACCGGGACGAGACGGACGAGAGGCTGAACCGGTGCCCGCCTTGCGAACCAAAGCCTCGGTCGCTCGGACCGACAGGCCACCATCCACGATCTGACGCGCAAGGCCGACGGGATCGGATGCCGACACGATGGCCCGCGCATGACCCGCACTTAGGGCGCCGGAAAGGAGCAGACCCTGAACCTCATCCGGGAGGGACAGCAGGCGCAAGGCGTTGGCAACATGGCTACGGCTTTTGCCAACCGTCTGGGCCACCGCCTCCTGGGTTCGGCCAAACCGCTCGATCAGGGCCCGGTAACCCAAGGCCTCTTCCACCGGATTCAGATCGGCGCGTTGGACGTTCTCGATGATGCCAATTTCGAGAACCGCCAGATCGTCCAGCTCGCGCACCAAGATGGGGACGGTCTTCAGACCCGCCATCTGGGCCGCGCGCCAACGGCGTTCACCCGCAACGATCTGATAGTCACCTGCCGAACCTGGGGCGGGGCGAACCAGAATAGGCTGCAAGATGCCGACCTCACGGATAGAATCGGCAAGTTCGTTGATATCATTCTCAGTAAACTGCCTGCGCGGCTGATCGGGGTTACGGCGCAAGAGCTCTATCGGCGTTTCACGCGCGGCCGCTGAGGCGACAGCGCGGTCAGCATCACGTGCCTCTGCGCTAGCCAATTCGGCCTCAGATTCCCCCAAAAGGGCCGATAGACCCCGGCCCAAACCCCTGCGGCCTTCAGCCATCTGTCTGTCTTTCCTTAAGGTTGGTCACGTCACGCTGCCCGTGTCTGGCGCGCCCGCTCGCGAGCCACCACTTCCTTGGCCAGCTTTAAATAGGCCTGGCTCCCAGCGCATTTCAAATCATAGATCAGGACCGGCTTGCCAAAGGACGGCGCCTCTGAGACGCGGACATTACGCGGAATGACCGTGTCATAGACCTTATCGCCAAAGTGGCTGCGCACATCCAGCGCGACCTGTTCGGACAGGCTGTTGCGCTTGTCATACATGGTCAGCACGACGCCTTGAATTTCGAGGGTCGGGTTGAGGCTGCCACGCACCAGATCGACCGTACGCATCAACTGACTAAGGCCTTCAAGGGCAAAGAACTCGCACTGAAGGGGCACCAAAACAGCGTCGGCGGCGGCCATGGCATTGACGGTCAACAGATTCAAAGACGGGGGGCAGTCGATCAGCACATAGGTATAGCGATCTGGGCTCGTATCGGCGCGCAAGGTCGCAAGAGCATCACGCAGCTTGAACGATCGGCCAGCGACCTGAGCCAATTCCATCTCGACGCCCGACAGATCAGCATCAGAGGGCACAAGATGCAGGCCGGGGAGGGCGGTTTCGACGGCGGCCTCTAAGATTGGGCGCTCACCAAGCAGGACATCATAGATGGTCGTGGTCCGCTTTTGGCGCGGTACGCCAAGGCCCGTCGAAGCATTGCCCTGAGGGTCGAGATCAAGGATCAGCACCCGCTGCCCGACAGCGGCCAAGGCGGTACCCAGATTAATCGCCGTCGTTGTCTTCCCGACGCCGCCCTTTTGGTTGGAGATCGAAAGGACACGCAGGGCCGGAATGGGACTATTGGGCACGATAGAGCCTCTTAATCTCGACGATGCGGCCACGTGGATCGCTTCGGCTCGGAAACTGTCTGGACTGGAAGGTCCAGTCTTTCGCGGCCAATTCCAACTCGGCATCGACCCCCTCGCCCTTGAGGAACAGGCCCACAGCCCCAAGCTTGAAATAGGGTTGGGCGAAGGTCAACAGCCGTTCCATTGGCGCAAAGGCTCGCGCCGTGACGCGGTCAACCCTTAGGGCGATGCTTTCCGCCCGCGCATTATGGACAATGGCCGGAAGGTCCAACGCCTCGATAACAGCATCTAAAAACCGGCACCGCTTGGCCATGCTCTCGACGAGATGGACTTCACCGTCAGGGTCATTCTTGAGCAGGATGGCGAGGATCAAGCCGGGAAAACCAGCGCCCGCCCCCAGATCGGCCCAGACCTTGGCCTCGGGGGCCAAACTGAGCAGTTGGGCACTATCAAAGGCGTGGCGACCCCAAAACTCGGCCATAGCCGATGGCCCGACCAGGTTCATCCGCGTGTTCCAGTCCGCAAGCAGCAGGCGGTAGGCCTCTATATCAGCCACCTGTGCATCACTTGCCCCGGTCGCGGCCTGAAAGCTTGCGGCATCCGTGACCGCAGGTGCGATATTGGACTGATCAAGCAGCATGGGTCGGCCTGCGAACATGGGCGAGCAAAGCGGTCAAGGCACCAGGGGTAACACCCTCAATACGGGCCGCCTGACCGAGCGTCTGGGGCTGAACGCGGATTAGCTTCTCGCGAACCTCGTTGGATAGGCCGCCGACAAGCGCATAGTTGAGATCGGCGGGCAGGGTGAGATTCTCATCGCGCCGGAAGGCTTCGACATCAGCCGTTTGGCGGTCGAGATAGCCGCTATAGGTCGCATCAATCTCGACCTGTTCGCGCACATCAGGGGTCCATTGCGCGATCTGTGGCCAGACCTGCGTCAGGGCCTCAAATGAGAACTCCGGATAGGCCAGCAGGTGCTTGAGGCTTCGCCTCTGACCATCGGCCTTTACGTAGAGACCGTGACGGCCCGCCTCTTGAGGGGTCAGGGTCAACTCATCCGCCTGTTGTCGCGCACGGCGCAAAGCGTCCGCTTTAACCTCATAAAGGTCTGCCCGCTCTGTACCGACACAGCCAAGGGCCAAGCCCCGAGCGGTGAGGCGCTGATCGGCATTGTCGGCCCTAAGCGTCAGCCGATATTCAGCGCGGCTGGTGAACATGCGATAGGGCTCGGTCACGCCACGTGTGACCAGATCATCGATCATGACCCCGATATAGGCCTCATCCCGAGCAAAGGTCACGGCATCAGCTCCGGAGGCCTGACGGGCGGCATTGAGGCCAGCCACAAGACCCTGAGCCCCAGCCTCTTCGTAACCCGTCGTCCCGTTGATCTGACCTGCCAGATAGAGCCCCGGCAGGCGCTTGACCTCAAGGGCCGGGGTCAATTCACGTGGATCGACATAGTCATATTCGATGGCATAGCCAAAGCGCCGGATGACAACCGACTCAAGGCCCGGAATGGTGCGCAAGAAAAGCGTTTGGGTTTCTTCAGATACTGAGGTCGAGACCCCGTTCGGATAGACCGTATCGTCGTCCAAGCCTTCCGGCTCGAGGAACACCTGGTGGCTGGTCTTGTCGGCAAACCGAACGACCTTGTCCTCGATCGAGGGGCAATAGCGCGGGCCGATACCCGTCGTACGACCACCATAAACGGCCGACTCCGTCAGCCGCTCGGCAATGATCTTGTGGGTCTGTTCGTTGGTAAAGGTAATGCCGCAAGCAATTTGCGGCGTCGTGATGCGGTCCGTCAGGAACGAGAAGGGCACAGGGGGGTTATCAGCCTCCTGCATATCGAGCTGATCCCAATGGATCGTTGAGCCATCGAGCCGGGCGGGTGTGCCGGTCTTGAGGCGGCCCATGCTCAGGCCCAAGCCATAGAGACGGTCGGCGAGACCAATGGCGGGCTGATCACCGACGCGGCCCGCTGGAATACGCTTTTCACCCAGATGGATGACGCCCTTCAAGAAGGTGCCCGTGGTCAGGACAATCCGTGCGGCCCGATAGGACACGCCGGTTGCACCAACCACACCGGCGACGCGGCCCTCTTCGATGATCAGGTCTTCGACCGCCTCGGCGTGAAGGGTGAGGTTGGGCTGGTTGGCGAGGGCGGCCTGCATGGCCTCTCGATAGAGCTTTCGGTCGATTTGGGAGCGCGGGCCACGAACGGCAGCGCCCTTGGACCGATTGAGCATGCGAAACTGAATACCGGCCCGGTCGGCCATGCGGCCCATCAGCCCATCAAGGGCATCGATCTCGCGCACCAGATGACCCTTGCCCAAGCCACCAATGGCGGGGTTGCAGGACATTTCGCCGAGCGTCTCAAGCCTGTGGGTCAGCAGAAGAGTCTTGGCACCAAAGCGCGCGGCGGCGGCGGCGGCCTCGCAGCCTGCATGGCCACCGCCGATGACGATGACGTCCCAGGCCGCTGTCGGCATAAGGGGCTGAGTTGCGCTCACGGGTTTGTTCATGTGGGGCAGGGCGGGCCAATGTGCCGCTGGCCTCCTTATAGGCCAACGACCGCGTGGCGTCGAGGTGAGTCAGGGCCTGTAAGCAAGGGAGGGCCAGTGTTCCACGTGAAACACCGTTCATCGATCAGTGCGGCAAGCGCCAAGGTTTCACGTGAAACACTTCACTTGCCGATACAGAAGGTCGAAAAGACCGCGCCCAAAACATCCTCAGGATCGATCCGGCCCGTCACCCGCTCCAGCGCCCGCGCCGCCAACCGAACATCTTCAGCGGCTAGCTCCGAGCCAAGCGCAAGGACGCCAAGGGCACGATCAATGTGATTGGCCGCCTCTGAAAGATGGACCGCATGGCGTCGTCGGGTCGCCGCTGGAAAATCTGCACCAGATAGGGCGGTTATAACCCGCTCGGTCAGGTCATGGCGCACGGCGTCTGAGCCATCTCTTGACAGGCTGATCGTCAGGACGGCCAGCCCCTGCGACCGGGCCCAAGCCTCCGCGGCCACGCCGTCGGCAGACAAGCCAAGGTCCGACTTATTGATCAGGCAAACATCACCCTGTCTCACGAGATCCTTAGCCAAGGCCCAATCACCAGACGACGAGGCGCCGTCAACCAACCACAGCCGAAGGGCCGCGCCCTCTGCCCAAAGCTGAGCCCGGCGAACGCCCTCGGCCTCGATAGGATCATCACTCTCACGAATGCCGGCCGTATCGGCCAGCAGGACCTTAAACCCGGCCAAGACCAATGGGGCCTCGATAATGTCTCGGGTGGTCCCGGCGATGCTGGTTACGATGGCAGCGTCGCGGCCAAGCAGTCCATTGATCAGGCTCGACTTGCCCGAGTTAGGCGCGCCAATGACGGCGACGCGATAGCCGTCCCTGATCCGCTCCCCCCGCTTTCCATCATCCAACGCCTGCCGAACCTCGGCCAGCAAGCGCTCCAGTGGTGGGCGCGCCATATTGGCGACAGCCTCGGGCACCTCCTCGTCGGGAAAATCGATCCCAGCCTCCAAGAGGGCAAGCCCCTCGAGAAGTTGGTCCCGCCATCGGCCGTAACGCTGAGATAGCCCGCCCGCGAGCTGGTCCAGCGCCTGCTGTCTTTGAGCTGCCGTCTCGGCGTCCACCAGATCGGCCACCGCCTCCGCCTGAGCCAAATCCATGCGCTGGTTTTGAAAGGCGCGGCGAGTGAACTCACCCGGCTCGGCCATCCGCAGGCCCAACCCGTCAAGCGCATCCAGGACACCCTCAACCACAGCCATGCCGCCGTGGAGATGAAGCTCCGCAGAGTCCTCGCCCGTATAGCTAGCAGGACCCGGGAACCACAGCACGAGCCCATCGTCGAGAACCGCTCCCGAAGCCGGATCTCTCAATCGCCGCAGACTGGCGCGTCGGGGCGCGGGAAGGTTGCCAATCAGTTGGCCTAGTGCAGCCCCTGTCTGCGGACCCGACAGACGCAGAACAGCGACAGCAGAGCGGCCGGGAGCCGTCGCCGGCGCGTAGATCGTATCGGTCATGGACTGTTGATTTTAGGGCTTATTGCCGGTCATGGTCGAGGTCGCGGCGGCGGTCATCAGTTTTCGAAACTGCTCCGTCGCCTGACCACCAAAGGCCATCCAGTTCTTCATCAATTCATCCGGCTGCAGCATCGCCATATTGGTATCCATCCGCGTCTTCATCTCTTGCACCAGATGATCGTTCAAAACGCTGACATCTGGCAGACCCAGAAAGGTCCGCGCCTCGAGCGGTGTGCAATCAATCTCGATGGTCATCTTCATGGCAATGTGCCTCCTTACAGTGGCTGGCCCACAACCCTGTCATGCGCCTATTAAGATTTGATAGCCATTCAACCGCAAGACCCTTGGCGTTACCGCCGTCAGGTCTCTATCGTAAACCATAGCCCGTTCCTAACCGACCCCTTGGAGACTCGACCATGTCAGGCACTACAACAACCATCAAAACCGCCGATGGCACCTTTAGCGCCTATGTGGCTAGGCCCGCCGCCGCCAAGGCCCCGGCTATACTGGTCATCCAAGAAATCTTCGGCGTCAATGCGGTGATGCGGGCCATCGCCGATGATTTCGCTGCACAGGGCTATTTGGCCATCTGTCCAGACCTGTTCTGGCGCATCGAGCCCGGCGTCGATATTACCGACCAGTCCGAAGCCGAATGGGCGAAAGCCTTTGAGCTCTACACCGCTTTTAATGTCGATAAGGGTGTTGAAGACATCGCCGCGACCCTTGCAACCATTCGCGCCGATGAGGGCTGCAATGGCAAGGTCGGCTCGGTGGGTTTTTGCCTTGGAGGGCTCCTGTCATTCCTGACTGCGACCCGCACCGATATTGACGCCGCCGTCTGCTACTACGGGGTTGGTATCGAAAATAAGGTCGATGAGGCCAAGGCGTTAAAGCGCCCCGTCCTGTTGCACGTGGCAGAAGAAGACCAGTTCGTGCCCAAGGCTGCGCAAGCCACCCTGACCGAGGCCCTCTCTGGCCACCCATTGGTCACCCTTCATACCTATGCCGGCAGAGACCATGCCTTTGCGCGTAAGGGCGGGGAACATTACGACGCCGCCGATGCCGCCTTGGCCGAACAGCGAACCTTGGCCTTCTTCACCGCCAACCTTTAGCCCCGCGACCGGAGACTGAAAATCATGCTCGCCATTCAAGCGACAGAGGCCGGGGGACCAGAGGTTCTCAAGGCCATAGAGTTACCGGAACCCACACCGGGACCCGGACAGATCCGTATTCGTCATGAGGCCATCGGTCTCAACTTCATTGATATCTATCAGCGCAGCGGTCTCTATCCGATCCCATTTCCGGCCGTCCTCGGTCTGGAGGGCGCTGGGATTGTTGATGCGGTAGGCGATGGCGTCACCCGCTTCGCTATCGGTGACCGGGCGGCCTATGGCAGCGGCCCGCTCGGAGCCTATTCTCAGGTCCACGTCACCGCCGCGGATCGTGCGGTAAAGGTGCCTGATGGGGTAAGCCTAAAGGAAGCCGCCGCCTCGATGCTCAAAGGGATGACTGCCGAGTTCCTCCTGCGGCGTTGTTTTCCGGTCAAGGCGGGGGACATGATCCTCATCCACGCTGCAGCCGGAGGGGTCGGATCGATCATGACCCAATGGGCCAGAGCCCTTGGGGCCACCGTCATTGGCACGGCTGGATCCCAGGCCAAGGCTGATCTGGCCATGGCCCAAGGCTGTCACCACGTCATCCTTTATCGCACAGAGGACGTGGCCGCGCGCGTCAAAGACATCACCAAGGGGCGAGGGGTTGCCGTAGCCTATGACTCGGTCGGTGCTGATACGTTCGAGGCGACGCTCAAGAGCCTAAGTCGCCGGGGCCTGTTTGTCAGTTTCGGCAATGCGTCCGGTCCGGTGCCGCCGTTTGCGCCCGCGCGCTTGGCGGCGGCAGGGTCACTGTTCTTCACGCGCCCGACGCTATTTGACTATATTGCCACAACGGAAGATCTGGATGAGAGCGCCGCAGCACTGTTCGCGGTCATCGCCTCTGGAGCGGTCAAGATACAGATCGGTGCGGAGTTCGCCCTAAAGGACACCCGCGCAGCCCACGAGGCCTTAGCAGGGCGTGAGACTGTCGGAGCGACCCTGCTTATTCCGTAATAACTATTTGTTTTAATAGAATTAAAAAGGGCGGCCCTGAGTTTTCAGCGGCCGCCCTTTTGCTTTAGGTGTTCATCGACTGGAAGAAGTCGGCATTGTTCTTAGTCTGACGCATCTTATCGAGCAGGAATTCAATCGCGTCCTGCGGGCCCATCGGATTGAGGATGCGGCGCAAGACATAGGTCTTTTGCAGCACATCTTTCGGCGTGATCAGGTCTTCCTTACGCGTACCCGACTTCAGGATGTCGATAGCGGGGAACACGCGCTTATCGGCGACCTTACGGTCAAGGATGATTTCCGAGTTACCGGTGCCCTTGAACTCTTCGAAGATGACCTCGTCCATGCGGCTACCGGTATCGATCAGGGCCGTCGCGATGATGGTCAACGAGCCGCCTTCTTCGATATTGCGCGCGGCACCAAAGAAACGCTTGGGCCGTTGCAGCGCGTTGGCGTCAACACCGCCGGTCAGGACCTTACCCGAAGATGGCACCACCGTATTATAGGCTCGGCCCAAACGCGTAACGGAGTCGAGGAGGATGATGACGTCGCGCTTGTGTTCAACCAGGCGCTTGGCCTTTTCGATCACCATCTCAGCGACTTGAACGTGGCGCGTCGCGGGCTCGTCGAAGGTTGAGGAGATGACCTCACCCTTCACCGTACGCTGCATATCCGTGACCTCTTCTGGACGCTCGTCGATCAGAAGCACGATCAGGTAACATTCGGGGTGGTTGGCCGCGATCGACTTGGCGATGTTCTGCAACATCACCGTCTTACCCACGCGAGGCGGAGCGACGATCAAGCAGCGCTGACCCTTACCCAAAGGCGCGACAATATCGATCACCCGGCCAGACCGGTCTTTCAGGGTCGGATCCTGAATTTCCATCGTCAGGCGCTCATCAGGATAGAGCGGGGTCAGGTTATCGAAGTGAACCTTATGGCGCACATTTTCGGGGTTTTCGAAGTTGATCGAGTCAACCTTCAACAGGGCGAAATAGCGCTCGCCCTCGCGCGGCGCGCGGATAGGACCTTCGACACTGTCCCCGGTCCGAAGACCGAACTTGCGGATCTGTGAGGGGGAAACATAGATATCGTCTGGACCCGGAAGATAGTTGGCTTCAGGCGAGCGCAAGAATCCAAAACCGTCCTGAACAACCTCCATCACCCCGCCGCCGGAGATCTCGACACCCTCTTCGGCAACAGCCTTCAAGATGCCGAACATCATGTCCTGCTTGCGCATGGAATTGGCGTTCTCAATCTCCATGGCCTCGGCCAGCGCCAAAAGATCGCTAGGGGATTTGAGTTTCAACTCCATCAACGACATGCGCGTGATGCCCATCTGGGCCACGGCCGAAGCCGCATCGCCGCCGGTTGGCTCCATGTCGCCGTCCATCGGCGCGCCCTCGGTAGCGGTCGTATCAATCATCTGTTCGGAGTCGGTGTCGTTCATAGGTTCGTCTTGCATTTAGAGTCTCAAAATCGGTCGGGCCACGATCAAGCAGCCACGCGCGTCTTAGGCTCCGCTATCCGGAGCTTTAGACCAGTGATGTGCGCCAAGCGGCGCGAAGGGAAGACCGATGGGCCTTGGTGCGATCCTCATGCGGACCTGCGGTAAGACATCGGTGAGAGGCGGGAACGTGGCGCACCACGTCTGTGACTAGCCGAACCACATAAGACGGGTCAGGTCAAGATAATGCCCTGACCGCCTCCGCGCCCGACGGTCAAAAGTGGGTGAATTCCGTCGTAACGGCAATGACCATGATGATCGCCGCGATGAAGGGCAGCTCATTGGTCATCCGCCAGAACTTGCCTGTGCGCTGGTTGGTGCCGTTCTCAAACCGCTTGCGCGCCCCCGCTAGAAAGCCGTGCCATCCGGCCAAGAAGACAACGCCCAAAAGCTTGGTGATCATCCAAGGCTGCGCCAAGAACCCCCAGCCTCTGATCTCGCTATCGGCCCAAATCAGCAGCCCGCCAAACAGGAAGGTCAGAACCATGGCCGGATTGATGATGATGCGCAAAAGCTTGCGCTCCATGACCTTAAAGGTCTCATCCATCTCCGACCCCGGGGTTGCGGCACTATGATATGCGTAGAGCCGAGGCAGGTAGAGCATTCCCGCCATCCACGCGATCACCGCTATGATGTGAAGCCCGCGAAATAGGTCGTAATGTTGGGCCATACCGTTCCCCCTAAGCCGCCGCCACGCGATGCGGACACTTGATGTGCTTAGCATCACAGGACCAGCCTTGGCAGGGCGCGGTTCCTGTCCGGCTCAAGCTGCTAACAGCCAAATCTGACAGCGCCTCTATAAAGATCGGATCGGTGCCGAGGGCTGGGACGCGAATATAGTGCGGACAGCCCAGATCATGGGCCAGTTCAGCATATTCGTGATCAAGCTCGACCAGCGTCTCGATATGTTCAGAGACAAAGGCGATCGGCGTGACAATCACCCCAAGGCCCGCTTCGGCTGCGGCAGCTATCGCGTCCGGTGTCGTTGGGCCAATCCATTTCAACGGCCCTACACGGCTTTGATAACAGATCTGCCAATCCCAGCCCGTACCCAATCGCGCCGCCACGGCGGCCGCTGTCGCTTCGATCTGAGACTGATAGGGATCGCCCTGATCGATAATCTTCTCTGGCAAGCCATGGGCGGAAAAGAGCAGCCGAGTGCCAGCCGGGGAACCCGCCGCCTGATAGGCCCGCTCGATAGATTTCGCGTGAGCCTCTACAACGCCGTCCAATGTCGGATAGCAGCAGATCTCCCGCGCTTGACCAGACCCCCGATAGACCCGGTTCCACTCTGCCACCGATGACCCCGTCGTCGTGGTCGAAAATTGCGGATAGAGCGGCAAGAGGATGATCTCATCTGGACCATAGGCCGCTACCGCCTTGGCCGCCTCATGAGTAAAGGGGTGCCAATAGCGCATGGCGATAAATAGCTGAACCTCAGCCCCATCGACCTTGCTCGACATGGCCGCGCCCAGAGCGTCAGCTTGAGCCTTTGTTTGCGGCAAGATCGGCGAGCCGCCACCCATGATATTGTAGTTCGCTTGAGCGGACTTCTTGCGCAGGGTCGAGATCATGAAGGCGAGGGCCTGGCGGATGCCGGCTGGCGCTCCGATAATCGCCTTGTCTGCAAAGAGATTATAGAGGAAGGGCTGCACCGCCTTTGGCCCATCTGGTCCGCCCAGATTGAACAGGACGACGGCAATTTTCTTGGTCGGTTGATCCTTGGTCACGCTAAAATCCCCAAACGGCCGTTAAGCGCCCACGACCCGAGCCAAGACCTGCTCGACATGGGCAATCGGCGTGTCGGGCAAAATCCCGTGGCCAAGATTGAAGATATAGGGCCCGGCCCCCCATTGGACCAACATCTCTTCCACACGCCGATCAAGAGCCGCTCCGCCTGCCCGAAGCAGCAATGGATCAAGCGCGCCCTGAATCGCCGTGGTCTGCTGAAGTTGTCGACCCAAAGCAGCAGAGGCTTGAACATCCATGGCCACAGCCTGGACCGGTACCTTAGCGACATAGTTTATGACCAAGCTCCCAGCGCCCTTTGGAAAGCCGATAAAGGGCGCGTTGATGCCTGCTGCGCGGACCTTTTCGATGATCCTCGTATGGGGACCAATGACCAGTCGCTCAAAAAGGTCTTCCGGCAGGTTTTCAGCCCAAGATTCAAACAGTTTAAGAACCTGCGCTCCGGCCTTGGCCTGCATGATCAGATAGAGGGCGGTGGCCTCAACCAATATGTTGATCAACCCATCGAGCGCCTCTGGGTTTGTATAGGCATAGGTGCGCGCGCCGGTACGGTCACTGGAGCCTCCCTCAATCATATAGGTCGCCACAGTCCAAGGCGCGCCGGCAAAACCGATCAGGGCCCGTTCTGGCTCCAAGGCCGAGCGAACGCGGCTGAGGGTCTCACCCACAGCCGATAGGCGTCCCGTAGAGGC